>DAHVOF010000044.1 GCA_027318945.1 Actinomycetota bacterium
GATCTATCATAACTGGATCGACAGCCGACAGGTTGAAGCTCAGCGCATTTGTTGTGTTCATTTGCGTATGGTCGATCCTTGTGTACGCACCGATTGCTCATTGGGCATTTTCTCCAAATGGCTGGTTGGCAAAGATGGGGGTTGAAGACTTCGCGGGTGGTTCGGTCGTCGAGATGAACTGCGGCATTGCGGGCGTCGCAGTTGCGATGGTCGTTGGGCGAAGGCGAGGGTGGCCAAAGGACTCGATGATGCCCCATAATGTTCCATTGGCACTTGTCGGCGCTGGAATCCTTTGGTTCGGCTGGTTTGGCTTTAATGCGGGCTCAGCCCTCGGTGCTAACCTGCTATCGGCAAACGCATTCATAAATACGAATACGGCCGGTGCTGCGGCCCTGCTTGCCTGGATAGTCGGTGAAAAGATCCGGACTGGCAAATCCACCACGCTGGGAGCCGCTTCTGGCGCGGTCGCTGGGCTGGTCGCGATTACGCCCGCCTGTGGCTTCGTGAATGTGTGGGGAGCGCTGTTCATCGGCATCGCAGCGGGTCTGGTTTGCGAGTCCGCGATTCATTTGAAGTTCAAATTCAAGGTGGATGACTCCTTGGACGTTGGTGGCGTTCACCTGGTGGGGGGAATTGTCGGTACTCTCCTGATTGGCTTTTTTGGGTCGCGGGCGATAAATGGTGTCAACGGTATTTTCCTGGGAGGTAGTGCTATTTTGCTTTATCACCAGGCTGTGGCTGTTGTAGCGACAATCGCCTACGGTTTTGTCATGACATGGTTGATTGCCACTGTGATACACAAGACCATGGGAATGCGAATCTCTGAGAGCGACGAAACTCAGGGAATGGACTTGGCGCTGCATGCGGAGAGAGGCTATGAGCTTGGCACCGGACTGGGAGTTCGAATCGGCTCAGCCTTCACCCCTAGGGAGGAGTAGCCTGGCCTGCATGTTTTTCTGGCCCCTGCATATATTGTGACTAAACTTAGTCCGGCACTACGCTTAGCTGTGGGCGGTAGGCAAGTCTGGTGTTTGACCCACCTCCTCCTGAAGCCTGGGAAGAAGTGCGGCGAAGTCTAACTCGGCAAATCCGGCTTGACATGTCTTGTCCAGGAGTTCTGATGCCAGCACAGTGAGGGGCAGCGTGAGGTGGGCTGTGGAGGCAGCGTCGAGTGCCAGCCGGAGGTCCTTTAGGAGCATTGCCGATGTGAATGTCGCTTCATAATTGCGATTCACAAGTCCAGGAGTCTTCGCTGCAACAAATGGCGAGCCGAGAGAAGAGTTGGCGATAACGTTCAGGATTGTCGAACGGTTTATTCCGTTGCATTCGCCAAGGACTATCACTTCTGCAATAGCTTCTGCCGTGGCAGCCAGGACTGTATTGACTGCCAGTTTGGCGATTCGCGCTTCTTCGGCCTCGCCGAGAAAGAGAACCTTTGCTCCGGCGGCATTGAAAAGGCCTTCGGCTTTCTCGAATGCTGACCTAGGTCCGGAGACCATTATCGTCAGATTTCCGGCCGCAAGCGCATGTGGGTTTCCGCTCACGGGCGAGCGTAGAAAATCGATTCCGCGCTCCTTGGCCAGAGATGCGATTTCGGAGGAAACTTCTGGTGACACTGTGCTCATATCCACTGCGATACCTTTTGCCGGCTTTGCCAAGACTCCCTTTGGCCCTAGATATACCGATCTGAGCGCCGTGTCGTCGGATACGAAGGTAACGATCATATCTGCATGATCCCAGCATTGGCTAGGACTGGCGAGGACATGCGCACCCGCGTCGACCAGTTCGCTAAACGGCCGTTCCGTGCGATTCCAGATC
The DNA here is from genome assembly GCA_027318945.1 of Actinomycetota bacterium. Classification (GTDB taxonomy): domain Bacteria; phylum Actinomycetota; class Acidimicrobiia; order Acidimicrobiales; family Acidimicrobiaceae; genus SCQM01. The sequence goes on from DAHVOF010000044.1 coordinate 1,819, forward strand.
CAAATCTGATTTCCGCTTTGAAGGAGTTTGAGAGCCAGAGCATGACCCATTTTCCCCATTCCCAGCACCGCTATCTTCATGGCCTTCTCCCTTGGCTCGCCGGACAAATAATGGCACACGTCAGCCTACCGAAGCTTCGCAGTCTCAAGTCTTCAACATAGATGCGCTATCGGTCGAGGACTTGATCGTATTTGCGCAGTCGAGAGGATCTTTGGCCGTTCCGCGCTTGCGACGTAGCCTAATCTTCTTTGACCACTAGGATCCCGCTTCCCATGTCCACTGCCGGCAGTGATCTCCGGGCAGCCTCATCCAAGTGGATTCTTGGATGCTCCGGTGGCGTAGATTCGTAATAAGTGCCCGGGCCGTACAGCTGGCCATAGCGGACAACTATTCCACCCACGTCCATCACGCTCTTCTCGAGGTACGACACTGCGGCACCGCCATCGCCCGGTAGCTGCCAGGCCACGCTCTGTGCGATGATCCTTGCTTTGACAAGATCTGCTGCTTTCAAAAGGTTCGCGGTGCCTTCTCTCCTTATGCGGTTGTTGGCGGGGGCAAACTGTGGCAGGAGCGACGGATCATCTGGGAGGTCCGTGATCAGATGCCATATCAAATCTGGACAGAATGTGGATACCGCGGTTTCCAAACGGGGGGAGTCATATACGTCGCACACCAATGCGTCGGCACCAGCTTGGGTAATCAGTCTCGCATTGCTCTCCGATCTCGTCATTCCGAGGCACAAGTGGCCAGAGGAAGTCAAGAGGGGCACAAGCCTTTGCCCAATCACGCCTGATGCGCCGGCAACGAGGATTCGCATTGCGCAATCATACACGGGCTTTGTCTTGCTGGGCATTCTCTGGCAGTGTCCGGGTGAATAGAATCGTCTTGGCACGTAAATTGGAGTTGGTTCCGAACCGAATCAGCTCAAGCGCACTCCCTTTACTTTCGCAGTGTCAAGGCTCGTGACAGGAATTTTAAGGGCCTTGGATAGTGCCGCAAGTGATCCGTCCAGCAGCACCAAATCCCTGAACAGCAGATCTGCCTTTTCCATGGAGGTTGGCGAACCCTGGATTGCAAACGCAACCTTGGCCGATTCCACGAATGAGGCGATCCGGACATATGGTGGAGGCTTTGCTGCGCTAGGACGAGTTATGCAGCTTATCGAATAGTTGAGCCTTCCTGTCATCTCGGCCAATGTCGCCGGGAAATCTGCGGGCACGGGCTTCCGCTCCCTTAGATCGGCGATAAACGATTTAGAGTAGTTGCGCACGGCTGATGCTCGGCTGATGAGTTCGTTCACCTCTCGGTTGAGGCCCCCATACAACGACCACTGGAGAGGCCTTGCGGCCGCGATCAAGGCGTGGAAGGCAGTGTCAACCGTTCTGGGCCATCCCACCAGCTCATCTTCCAAGTCTGGGTTGACTAGATAAGCAGAGGCGATCGACAGCAACTTTTGAAGATCTCTAAGGAAATTCCATCGGGCTGTGGCAATGACTCGGCGCGAGCTGAGCGGAAGGATGAATAATGCTGTGAGGGAGGCGATCGACGCTCCCACCGCTGTTTCGAGCACCCTCTCCGCCAGGAGCCCGGTCGACAGCTCGGATAGTTGAAGGAACACCATAGAGATTGCGACTGTTATGCCAATGGCAAGGAAGGTGTAATTCACCCTGAAAAGGTAAACGCCGAGAAACACAGCGCCAAGAACTGCCGCAGCATCAAGAGCCGAATTCAAACCAATGAGCCCTGCGAGAATCGAACCCAAGAGCACGCCTATCACGGTGCCGAGGAATCTGTAAAAGCCTTTGCGCACCTGCTCTCCAACGTTGTGAACTCCGGCAAAGCATAGGTAGGCCGAAAGTGGGGCCCAATAAAATCGTGTTGGATCAACCAGATATCCAATCCACGTTGCGGCAGAGGTGGCAACCGTAATTTGGATGGCGGCCCTCACCTCGGGCGTCAGGCCGATCGAAGTGCCTCTCTCGGTTTCCCAAGGCTCGACGGACGCCTTTGCGCTTACCTCTGCGGAGCCAGGCAAATGGCCAGTTCGAACCGAGGGGATATGGCGCATTGCCGGTGCCTGTTGTTTTGCGGCACTCGGCAGTGCGCTGGTAACGCGTCTCCAGGTGATTGCTGCTGAGTTGAGGTTCACGATTGAGGAAGCGAGGCGGCGCAAAAGTATTGGCGTTATCTCGTCATGTTGCTGCGCGAAGGTTTGCCATCGTGCCAGTGCGGCGTTGGTTTCGATCTCGAAAGGTTTTTCCTCCGAGTTGGGGATCGCTCGGATGTAGTCGACGATATCCCTGGATACGATCGAAGGAATGCCGATCTTAGCGAGAGAGTCGGCGAACCGGGCGAGATTTGCAATGGAGAGCTCTAAGGCAAAGAGAGTCTGGCGCATGCTTTCATTTAGTTCTCGGTAATCGGCTTTTGACATATAGGCCTCAATTATCAATGCCATCTCGTTCAACCGAACAAGGCCGTTATGCAGCCGGTTTGAAGATTCGGGCCTCTCGCCCTCTAGGACGCCTATTATGCGTTTGGTCAGCAGCCTCGCGCGTATGGTGTAGGAGCGTATCGCCCGTTCGAGGTTTGATCTTTTCTGGTAAATTATCAGCGGGATTCTTACTACGTAGATCACGATGACTGCCACCAGTACTTCGAGGGCTATCCAGCTGAACGCCTTGAGCCCGAATTGTCCGCTAAGGAAGTATCCGAAAAATCCTCCCATATAGAGCATGATCCCCACGTTGGCGCCCCGAGATCCAAATTTTCTAAATAACGTTCCGATGCCCAGCATCAGCGGATCAACGGCGAGGACAAGCGACCTATGCGATCCCAGAACGAGTCCGACTAGGGTTGCAAATAAAAGTGGGATCGCAGGTAGCAAAGTGGCATACGCAGTCCCTTTTAAATCATGTTCGTCAAAAGTCAACGCAGGCATGAGCGCCACAGTGCCTGCAGCGAGCATTGAGATGATGACGACCTCATGATGGAGACCGCTTGCAGCTGCCAGGTCTTGGGCGTGCTGATATCCCTTGGTGCCGAGTGCCCCGGAAATATTTACGAACTGCCATTCTGCCAGAAAGCAGAGGCACAGGGACACGGTGGTCGTTGTTGCGGATACGAGCCTGGTAAGTGCGGGGTCGGATGCAAATAGCTGTTCGAGCCAGATCGGTCGGTACATGCTCAGACGTTCGCCAGCGTCGAACTGCTTGAGGCCGCTTGATCTGGCACCCAGCGACGACAAACGTGTGCGCCATTGGAAAGCCTGGTTCCCATGCCGACATCCTATCGAAAATGTAAGAACAATTATGGTGCCGCTTGCATTTGCGTTGATCGCCAATCTGGATTGGACGTAAAATGGAACTGTCTATGAGCTGGGATATTGAGGAATACATTTGGTCGGCTATCCGTTTGGGCGACGCTACGAAAGAGGTATATGCGGCGGACCTGGAGGCTTTCTCAGGCTACTGCATGCGACATGGCGTCGAGAGCCCCCGAGGGGTCGACAGGAAGATATTGAAAGGTTTCGTGGCCGATCTTGTAATGTTGGGAAACTCTCGCCGCACCGTGGCTAGGAAGTTATCGGCGGTCAGAGGCTACCTTAGGTTTCTTGTCAGAAATGGGGTGATTCCAGAGGATCCATCGGTCGGCTTGGTGATTGGTCGTATAGAAAAGAAGTTGCCCAAAGTACTGTCTCGCTTTGACGCGGATGCATTGATGACTTTCGCTGGCTCGCCGGGCTTGCCTGGCTATATCGTATTGCGGGATAACGCAATTTGCGAACTGCTCTATGGTAGCGGGTTGAGGGTGTCGGAGGTAGCCGGGCTTGATGTGGACGATGTCGACATCGCCGGGACATCCGTAACTGTTATGGGGAAGGGCCAGAAGCAAAGAATTGTTCCGATGAATTCCACGTGCGCGCGGGTGCTGGAAAGCTACATGGCATCTGCGCGTGGAGAGATGATCGAGGCTTTGGGTACAAAGTTCAGCGGATCTAGCGGAGCCCTTTTTTACAACCGTGTGGGGCTGCGGATTGGCACCAGGGATATAAGAAGAATTCTTGATGCCAGAAGCTCATCTCCAGTGAATCCGCATGCCCTCAGGCACTCCTTTGCCACCCATCTTCTGGATGGGGGAGCAGATCTTAGAGTTATCCAGGAGTTACTGGGCCACTCGAGAATTACTTCGACACAGGTGTATACCAAGGTGAGCAAAGATCGACTGCTTGAAGTACACACGCAAACGCATCCCAGGGCGCGCTAGTTTTCTGCGGCCCGACAATCGCCAACCTGGTCTGCTCCTGCCCATTGATTGATTGCGAATTGCCATTCCGTAGAGAATTTGGTCCAGAGAACAGCCAATTGTCAGATCACTATCAGCAAGGTCGTTCTGTCCGGCCTGTCGCGAATAAGTTAAAGTGTTGCTAATACCGCAGCGACAAACACCTGCGAATCAGGTGGACTAGGCGGCTATCTTTTTCTGAGCCTAATTTTTATTGCTAAACAGTATGTGCCCGCTCGAAAGACGCTGCACATACTGCTAGGCTATGTGCTGCTAATTTTCAAAAATCAAATTCATACCTTCGGATCCCCTCGGTCGTCGCGAGACGTCTAGCCGGAGGTTTTGACTAACCGATGGGAGGAACTTTATGGCTAACGAGCCCGTTGTTACCATGAGCCAGCTATTAGAGGCTGGTGTGCATTTCGGCCACCAGACTCGAAGATGGAACCCCAAAATGCGACGCTTCATTTATGGCGAGCGCAATGGGATATATGTGATCGATCTCAAGCAGACCCTAAAAAACATTGAGGTTGCATACACGTTCGTGCGCGACATGTCTGCTAAAGGCGGCACGGTAATGTTTGTCGGCACCAAGAAGCAGACGCAGGATCCAGTCGCAAAGTATGCTCAGATGATCGGGATGCCCTTTGTAAACGAGCGCTGGCTTGGTGGAATGCTGACTAACTTTACGACGATTGCTGGGCGTGTCAAGAAGATGCAGGAATACGAGCGCATGAAGGCTGCTGGTGATTTCGACAACATGCCTAAGAAAGAGGCTCTAATCCTATCCAGGGAGCTGGAGAAGCTCCAGAGGAACTTGGGTGGGCTCCGCGAAATGACGCGGCTTCCCGATGCCATCTTTATCATCGACACGAAAAAGGAACATATCGCGGTTACCGAGGCCAACAAGCTTGGAATACCGATTGTGGCAGTGGTTGACACGAACTGTGATCCAGATGTGATCAACTTCGTGATACCAGGAAATGATGATGCCATTCGCGCTGGTGATTTGATGTGCCGTATTATTTGTGACGCCGTTCAAGAAGGTCGACAGATCCAAAGGTTTCGCAATCCCCATGCTGTGATCTCGGCAGAGAGCGAGGCTCGGAAAGCGGTCCAGCAGGCTGAAGCAAGGCGGCAGGCAGTTGAAGAGGCCAGAGATCGGGAAGCGAGGCTTGCGAACTTGCAGGCTGAAGCGCGCAAGGCCACTGGCGTAACCGAAGAAGAGTAACTGATCGAGTATCTGCCAGCTGCGTAATACTTAAGCTGGCTCGCAGCGCGGCACGGATTTGAAACTGATATAAGCAAGTGATTGAAAGGGAAGAGTTAGATGGCAATTACTGCAGCCGACGTGCAGGCGCTTCGCCGTGCAACCGGTGCGGGCATGATGGATGCCAAAAGAGCCCTCGAGGAGACCGGAGGTGATCAGGAGACGGCCGCGAAACTTTTGCGAGAGCGCGGCTTGGCCGGTGCTGCAAAAAGAGAGGAGCGCGAGAACTCCCAAGGGGCGGTAGCCCTGTGTCTCGCTGATGACCACACTGTAGGCGCGGTCGTAGAGCTGAAGTGTGAGACAGATTTTGTAGCAAAGAGCAAGGAATTTGTGGGACTCGCAAATAGGCTGGCGGCTACGGTTGCGGGAGCTTCGAGTTCCCCTGAGGCTGCGATTGCTTCTTATCATGAGGAGATTGAGGAGCTCAAGGTCACCCTTAAGGAGAATATCGCTTTGGGGCGAGTCACGCGTTTTGAAGCGAGCGCTCCGCACGTGGTTGACGGCTATCTTCACGTTCAGTCAGAGAGAGGCGTACAGGCGGTTCTGGTCGAGCTTGATGGCGGACCTGTTGAGCTTGCTCACGACATCGCGGTCCATATCGGCTTCGCCAAGCCGCGCTTCCTGTCGCGCGACGACGTTCCGTTGGACATTGTCGAGGCCGAGAAGGCCACATTAGAGGCGATTTCTCGAAATGAGGGGAAGCCGGAAGCGGCACTGCCAAAGATCATAGAAGGGCGTCTCACGGGTTTCTTTCGCCAGATATGCCTAGTTGAGCAGGACTATGCCAAAGATGACAAGAAGAACATCACGCAGATACTCGCGGGCAACAAGATCGTCAGATTCACCCAAGTCATAGTCGGGGCGTGACTTGCATCCGTCATATGCCGAGGTGCTCGAGAGGGCGGGCAAGTCGCGTTCCCGGTGGCATCGGATAGTGCTAAAGCTATCTGGCGAAGCGCTTGCCAGCTCCGCGTCGGACGAGGTATTGGACGCCGACGTACTTGACCAGCTGGCAACCGAGATCGTTGCCGCCAAGGCGATTCTGGGCGTAGAGATCACGATTGTGGTCGGTGGAGGAAATATCTGGCGGGGAACCACGGGCGTGGGTGCGACCCTTGAGAGGGCCACCTCCGACCATATGGGAATGCTGGCAACCGTGATCAACGCTCTCGCGTTGCAGAGTGAAATCGAGCGGAAAGGTCAGGCGGTAAGGGTTCAAAGTGCAATACAAATGGCTGAGCTGGCAGAGCCGTATATCCGGCGCCGAGCTATCAGGCATTTAGAAAAGGGGCGGATCGTGATTTTCGCCGCTGGAACTGGAAGTCCGTACTTTACGACCGACACCGCCGCCGCGCTGAGGGGCGCCGAAATCGGGGCTGATGCCATTTTGAAAGGAACCCATTCCGGGATCGATGGCATTTATTCGGCTGACCCTAAGCTCGACAGTGCGGCGATCAGATATGAAGACGTTACTTTTATGGATGTTGTTGCTAAGGAGCTAAAGGTCATGGATTTGACGGCGATAACCTTCTGCAAGGACAATAATCTACCGATACTTGTTTTCGACATTATGACTCCGGGCAATATCTTGCGTGCCCTTATTGGTGAGCAACTAGGTACATTGGTGAGTTGATGGAGAATTCAATCATTTCAGACAACATCGACTCCGCTAGAGAGAAGATGGTGAAGGCCATTGGCCACGCTCAACAAGACTTTGCCCAGGTGAGAACTGGGCGGGCTTCTCCGGCTTTGGTCGAGCGCCTTCAAGTCGAGTATTACGGATCTGGTGTGCCCTTGCAGCAGATTGCTGGGATTTCTGTCCCTGAGGCGCGGATCTTGATGATCACTCCGTACGATAGGGGAGCGCTGTCGGCAATTGAGAAGGCGATTCAAGCGTCGGATATCGGAATTAATCCATCTAATGATGGGCAGATTATCAGACTCGTTTTTCCTACCTTAAATGAGGAGCGGCGCAAGGAGCTGGTAAAGGTTGTGCGGGCGAAAGCCGAGGACGCGAAGGTGGCTGTCAGGAATTTGAGAAGGACCTCCCGGCACGAGCTTGATGTCGCGCAAAAGGATGGTCTTATAACCACTGATGACCTCGAGTGGGCCGGGAAAGAGCTTGACAAGGTGACTGCGGAGTTCGTGGGCGAACTTGACAAGATGCTCGCTACAAAAGAAAAAGAGCTGCTCGAGGTCTAGTAAAGGTCGCTGCGTTCTCTATCGTGGGGTCGGAGGAAGTATGGCGGAACATGTCAGGCCGGGGGATTCGGAAGATGACGAGTCTAACGTCTATGGGGACTATAGATTCGAACATGAAGTAGCTGATGGCTCAGCGGCAAATGGCTTCCAGCTGCCGCCTTGGACAGATCCGCCGACTGGAGAGATACCCAAAGTTCTCGCGGAACTCGATGATGGAGAGCAAAATCGTCGTTCCAGATTCTCTTCGATAAGGTTTCCATCCCTGTCCGGTTTCCAGGCGCGGGAGGACAATCTGCCCGCCGGAAACTCTTTGAACGAACTTGATGACGAGGGCGGTGCGCCTGCGCCTCGCCCGTGGCGCCAAGGGAGAGAAGGCAGGCCAGCCAAGCGATTTTCGAACGATGAGGCCAGCGGCAAACCGATGAGGATAAGCTCTGGTCGGTATAACGCGCGGCCACGCGGCGATATGGATCAGGACGCTGCGGTAGATGGCCCGGAGAACTTGTTTTCGCCGCCACCCGATGAGATCGAATTGCCTGCCAAGAGGTTCAACATTTCTGTTCCAAAACTGTCGGTGAACAGGGGGCGTCACATCTCCGGAAATCTGCGGCGCAAGGTAGAGGAGCTTCCGGATTCGCCCGGTTCTCCATCAGTTGACGAAGCGGGCTCGTCTGACGTGTCGGAGCAGCCTGAGTACTTGCCAAGTTCGTATGAATCGCGAAAGGACCGGATTCACAGATCGAGAGCTGATGCGCCGGCTATCCATTCGAGTGCGAAGAGGCCGCTTTTTATCAGGGTGGCGACTGGCGTCGGACTCGGGGCTGTAGTGCTTCTGGGATTTCATTTTGGGCCGACAACTGCACTTGCGGTCGTGACAGTCGGGGTAGTGCTGGCCATCGTGGAATTTTATGACACAATGCGCAGGAGCGGCTTTCGGCCGGCAGCCCTCCTTGGAATTGCTGCGACGTTGTCCCTAATGATATCGACCTACGAAAAGGGGGCGAACGGCATCGCTCTTGTTTTCGCTTCAATGGTCGTAGCGTCGATGTTGTGGTACCTGGTCGGAGTCATTCGTGGTCAACCAACGTTGAACATTGCTGCCACTTTTTTAGGGTTTCTCTGGATCGGGGGATTAGGTTCTTTCGCGGCGGCGATTCTTAGGCCGCAAGATTTTCCGAATTCTCATGGGGTTGCCTTTCTCATCGGCGCAATATTGGCAACCGTTGCGAACGATACGGCGGCATACCTATTCGGGTCCTGGATCGGAAGGCATAAGCTCGCTCCAGAGATAAGCCCTACAAAGTCTTGGGAGGGCCTAATTGCTGGCGCTGTGGCCTCAGTGCTAGTCAGCGCGCTGATCGTTTCTCGAATCTCGCCGTGGACTGTGTCCAAGGCATTGATACTTGGAATTGTTGTGGCTGTGGTAGCGCCATTGGGTGACCTTTCTGAGTCGATGATTAAAAGGGATCTCCAGATCAAGGACATGGGAAAACTATTACCGGGGCACGGTGGTATGCTCGACAGGATAGATGGTTTGCTGTTCGTTTTGCCAACGGTTTACTATCTGCTGAAGGTCCTCCATCTCAGCTAAATCTCAAAGCCGCTTGATCGGGAGTTCAAATTGGTTCAGATAAGCATCGCAGGCTCTACTGGTTCGGTTGGCAGGCAGGCCCTCGATGTTATCTCGGTCAACAGGAACCAGTTCGAGCTTGCGGCGATATACGCAAATTCGAGCGTCGAGCTTCTTGCTAATCAAGCCAATTCCTTTCGCCCGAACTTCGTAGGGCTCGGACGGAAAGAGCTCGTCGGTGAATTGGTCGGCCTTCTCGATTATGATCCGCAGATTGCAGCGGGTGAAGAGGCAATATCTGCCCTCGCGGAGGCGGGGGACGTCGTCTTGAACGCCGTTGTCGGCTTCGCAGGCCTTCCGGTGACAATCTCCGCACTTGAACTTGGTAAGAGGTTGGCGTTGGCGAACAAGGAGTCGCTGGTATCCGCTGGGGATCTTGTGGCGAAGGTGCGCTCGTCGAGCGGTAGCGAGATCATCCCTGTCGATTCTGAGCATTCAGCGATACATCAGGCCATGAGGGCAAGTTATTTTTCCGAGGTCGAGTTGTCAAAGATAATATTGACAGCATCCGGGGGACCTTTTAGGGGAAAGTCATCAGCTGCCCTCGCTAACGTAACCGTGGAGGAGGCGCTCGCTCATCCAACTTGGTCAATGGGCCCCAAGATATCAATCGATTCCTCGACGCTTATGAACAAGGGCCTTGAAGTTATCGAGGCGCATGAGCTTTTCGGAATCGATTACGACAAAATCGAGGTGGTCGTGCATCCCCAGTCCACAGTTCATTCGGTGGTGGAGTTCACTGACGGCTCAGCTGTTGCGCAGATTTCAGGTCCCGACATGAGGTTGCCTATTGGATAC
>DAHVOF010000063.1 GCA_027318945.1 Actinomycetota bacterium
CTACACCGCTACCAGCTGAATCGAGGACAAAAAGAAACGACAGGCGGCGAATTGCACTGTCAGACCTGCCACCTGAAGATCCCGAAGATTTCCGGCCAGTCGAACCAACCACGGCATTACCAGAAAATCGCGGCTCTCCGTGCCTTGCACCAAAATCAATGACGCTAAAGGAGACTCCGGCTAGGGCGAAACCCAAACCGGCATAGAGCCAGACAAGAAAGCTGAGTCCATCAGCCTGGCTCATCCCCACCACTGTTGGGAACGAGGCGAATAAGGCGCCTGCGGCACCCATCACTGTCACTACCAATCCATTCCGCGCAAACACAATGGTGCGCCGCTTGGGCGGTGCCTGGGCAAGAACGCCCTCTACTAGCGCACCAACGAACATTCCTCCGCTTGGGGGCAGAAAGCCAAGCAAGGCGCAGGCATAGAAAGCCCCGGTTGAGTGCGCTAACGCAACAGCGGTGCCGGTCGCCGCCATGAGCAATCCTGAAAGCACCAGCGATGTTCTTGCTCCAAGGCGATATGCAAGTTGTGCCAGAAAATGGGTGATGCCGATTCCGACGGCCGTGGATATCCCGGCAATTACGCCCAAACCCAGTGCAGAAATCCCATGGTTCCGTGCGATGACGACGTACGTGATCGAAAAATAACCCTGGGCGAAACTTCGCATACCATCCGTCGCGAAAAGAGAAGCCTGACGGCGCCAGGCCAAACTCTCGAAACTCCCTTGCGACAACTTCATCTCCTCAAAGGCGATCAGATCCAATTGGTTGAGGCTCCTGCAGCCTCGGAAACGTCAACAGAAAATTTCTCCGCATTCAGTCGGTGTCTATTCCACTTCTCCTCGCCTAACGAAACCGCCAGCATGTCGGGCGACGGACCATCAAACATCCATCAACTTGCGATGGAATCCACTACACATTTAGTGGCAGGCGCTCCTACTGGTCCCACCTTGCTACGGCATCCCACAAATGCCGCACTCTCACCGAAAATGCACAAATTCGAGCGGATACTCTCAAAAACCGTTTACGATCTCACGGTTCTAAGCGAGCGCTCAAGTGTTGCCTCAAGAGACTTTAGCGCCAAGGTTTCGGTCTCGACCACCAGCGGAGAATCCTCGATCCTGAGAATCTGTGCGAGCTTCCCATTCAAAGAGTTGGATATCACCTCGAGGGCATCCAAAGAGACCCTTCTGCCACCGGCGTGCTCGTCGCAGAGGACGCCTCCGGCTGCGGCGTCGAATCCAGCTCGGGAATCCGGGGACCCGCACATGACGCACATCTCCATCTGCGGCCTGTATCCCTGTGAGGCCAGGAGCTTCCAGATAAACGAACCGAGCAGCATAGCGGGATTATCGGCCTCCAAAACCCTGAGAACCCGCACCACAAGTTTGAAAAGTTCAGGGTCCGAAAAGCCATCCTGGGCCACTTGCTCCGTTGCCTCGAGTATGACATTCGCCTTGCTCAGCCGATCGAAATCCTCTCGGGTTCGCCGAAAAAGCTCGATCGTCTCGGCTTGGGATACGACGTCGAGATCGCGACCTTTCCAGCAGAGAAGCGACACAAGGGAAAGGGGCTCCAGCCTAGCCCCGAAACGGCTCTTAGTCTTCCTTACACCTTTAACTACGGCCCTTATCTTTCCGGAATTCTCACCCAGCATCGAGACGACCCGATCCGACTCGCCGATCCGCCAAGATCGCAAAACTAAAGCAGAATCGCGGTAGAGCGTCACCTCTTTCTAAGCCTCGCTCCGAGCTGGAACAGAACAATGTAAGCCCCAAGAAGGACCAGAAGAACCCGTGACGCGCCGAATCCTGCGAAGGCGGTCAAGGCCAAGGCAATGAACAGCAGAACCCACAGAGCCACGGCGATACGGGACGTGGTCATAATCCCTCGACACCGCCGTAGCGACGATCGCGGCTCTGAAACTCTCGAATCGCCCGAAAGAGATGGCACCGACGGAAGTCTGGCCACAGCACGTCGGAAAAGACTAGTTCGGAGTATGCAAGCTCCCACAAAAGAAAGTTGGAGATGCGATACTCCCCAGAAGTCCTTATAACCAGATCCGGATCAGGCATATCGGGGTAGTACATATAGGACTTGATCACCTTCTCCGACACCCTGGAAGCCGGCACTCCATCGGCTATCATCGCCGCAACCGCATCAACTATTTCAGCCCTGCCGCCATAGTTGAACGCTACCGTAAGCGTCATCACACGATTGTCCTGAGTCAGTTCGCAGCTATCGTCCATCCGCTTCATGAGACGCCTAGGCACTCGCCAATCACGCCTTCCAGTAAAGCGGATGCGTACGCCCTTATCGTTGAGTTCGTCCCTGTGTTTTAAAAGCAGCCCCTCGTTAAACCGCATAAGGAAACGGACCTCGTCCGGAGGCCGCTTCCAGTTCTCAGTGGAAAAAGCATAAACCGTAAGCCATTTTACACCCACCTCTATGGCACCATTGATGGTATCCATTAGGGCCTCCTCGCCAGCTGAATGCCCCGCGGTACGAGGAAGACCCCGCTTTTTCGCCCATCGCCCGTTTCCATCCATGACACAACCCACATGGACCGGAACGCGCGAAGGATCAATCCCCTCCAGCTCAAGATTGGCGTCAATATCGCCCATGTCCCCCACTCGCCTAATCACTCCTCGGACTGCACCAAACTTGCCTCGAGATGGAGCTGGTACTCCTCGCCAACCGCTTCCATGTGAAGCTGATAGGAGAGGGCACCGTTTTCAAGATAGAAATATCGCCCCGTCCTAGTCACCTCCTTGGCAGACGGCGAAGTCACAACCGCATTGGAATTCAGATCAAATCGGAAAGTATCCCCATCCCGCATCACTTCGCCCACAAGAACTTCGGCAATCCCCGTCGGTTGGACCACGAGTAGCTCAAGATTGGAATGGTGCGCATCCACCCGCAGATAGCCGAGTTCTTGGTGCATCGGTGAACCCTGAAGCGACGTGGTGTGCTGGGAATACACGAAAAAACCCTTTGGTGATCTTGAAAATCCCATGGTTTCGAGATAGTCGAACTCCCCGCTTTGTGGATATGACCCGCTACCCTGGCCATGCCAGGTGCCCTCTAGCTTGTCTAGTAAGAGCTCAGGCGAGCATCTCTCAAATGCCACGGCAGGATCCGATCTCTACGAATCGAGCAACCAATTCACGTCAATGACTCTAGCAACTTAAATATTAAAAAATCAGAATGGCAATATTGAATCAACCACTATTACTTCCGTTGCCCGGCCATTTTCAAAACAAAACTACAATCCCTCCTGAACATCCCGCCTGCGGAGATGGCTCGAGTTTGGCTGAATTGGCTGATGCCCCCAATCCTCCGGATCAGTACCCCAGGCGCCCCAAAGACTGGGCGTTGGACTGCCAGCCCGCGCTGACCTTTACAAACAGCTCCAGAAAAGCTCCTGGCGGCAGCTGGAGCCTCACCCGGGTCCCCACTTCCTTCAGAACGAGCCCACCCTTTCCGATGACTATCGCCTTTTGGCTGGACCTCTCCACATGAATCTCGCAGCGAATTCTTGGCCACTCCCATTCCGTAACCTTGCACGCGATTGAGTGAGGCAACTCCTCCCTTGTCATAGCCAGAAGCTGTTCCCGAACAAGCTCCGCCACCCAGTCGGCATCGGATATGTCCGTCATCGCCTCTGTGGGATAGTACATCGGGCCCGCGGGCAACCGATCGAATATTTCGTCGAGCAGTTCCTCCAGGCCTTTGCCCGACTTGGCCGACAACGGAAAATAGCTCGACTTGTCGAATTTAGCTAGCTCACTCAACTGGGCAAGCACCTTCTCACCAGGGACCAGATCGATTTTATTTACTGCGACAATCGAATCCCGTGGAACCCGCTCGAGAATGAACGAATCACCCTTCCCGACATCCTGACTTGCGTCAGTGAGCACCACTACCAGGTCAACGTTCTCAATTGCCTGGTTGGCGACATCGTTCAGCCGTTGCCCCAGAAGAGATCTCGGCTTGTGAATTCCAGGAGTATCCACAAAGACAACCTGGCCATTCCTTCGGGTCAAGATGCCTCGCACCTGAGTCCGTGTAGTGCTCGGCTTGTCCGAGACGATGGAAACCTTTCTCCCCACGATGGAATTCAGCAGTGTGGATTTTCCAACATTCGGTCTCCCTGTTATGGTGACAAAGCCCGATTTGAAACTACTCATCGGGATCCCGCATGGGCTCAGACTCCATCTTGAACAGCCTGACCCTACCTATGCGCCTTCTCGTGACCTTTTCCGCCACAAGACGATAATTCCCCACCTCAACATGTTCACCCTCCTCGGGAAGATGGCCAAGCAGAGAAAGGAAGAGGCCCCCCAGCGTGTCCCATTCCCCTTGCGGAAGATCCACGTTGAGCTGGTCATTCAACTCGTCCAGGCTCTTTGAGGCCACGATTAAATATTCACTGCCGCTCAACTTTTCGACATCGACGACATCTTTGTCGAACTCGTCGGAGATCTCACCAACAAGCTCCTCAATTAGATCCTCAAGAGTCACCAGTCCGGAGGTTCCACCATATTCATCAAAAACTATTGCTAATTGATATTTTCCCGCCTGCATCTCACGAAGCAGATCAGCGACAGGCTTCGTCTCAGGGACATATTGCACAGCCCGAACAAGACTCGAAACCTCCTCGTTGGACCGAGCCTCCCTATCGGCACGCACAAGGTCCTTAAGGAGCACGATGCCTATAACGTCGTCGATAGTCTCTCGGAAGACCGGAATGCGCGAGAAGCCCGCATCGAGAGCAGTCTGCAACACCTCGTCTACCCTCGCCGACTCGTCAACTGCGACCATGTCAGTCCGCGGCACCATGACCTCCCGTGCCACGGTGTCCCCAAAGGAGATGATCGAATGAATGAGCTCACGCTCCTCGGTTTCAATCACCTCTTCCTCCAGGGCGGCATCAGCCATCGCCAGGAGCTCCTCCTCGCTCACAGTCCCCAAAAGCGGTACGGATTTGCCTCGTACGAGAAGGTCGGTAAGTCCCAGGATTCCTTTTGAAAGCAGCCTTACCGGAGGAAAGCGCACAATAGCCCGCACGAGGGGAACGGAAAAGAGAGCCGCCCTCTCCGGGTTGCGTACTGCCCAATTCTTTGGAATCGCCTCAGCAATGAGAAATATCACGATTACTTCGAGGGCTGTGCTAACTGCCAAACCGACGACCCCGAACAAATGTCCGGCAAGTGCGCCAACTAGCGTAGCCGCGACTAGCTGGGAAAATACCGCGACCAAAAGCACGGGATTCAGAAAACCGCTCTGATTCTCCAAAAGTTTCAAAAGCAGGGATGCGCGCTTGGCCTTGATCTCGCTCAGCGCCATTGCCTTCACCTTAGTCATTCGGGTGAGCGAGGTCTCGGCGGCTGCCAAAAGACTCGCGAGCAGCACTAAAAGCACTACGGCAATAATCGTCAGAGTGTCATACCCGGTCCAACGGTATGGCACCGCGCTGGCGGTTAAAGCCGCGAATATTTCCAAGGTCTGTTTAGGTATCTCATCCATATAGTCTTAGACGGCCCCTGGGAGCGATCCCTTTCTGTAGTGGAGCTGAAGCAGCTCCTGCTCCCGCTCCTCCATGATTTCGGCTTCATCATCGAGCTCGTGATCCATTCCAAATAGGTGAAGGATCCCGTGAACAATGAGTAGGGCTAACTCGTCATCGAGGCTGCCGTCGTGTAGATTCGTTCCTTCGTGCTCTGCAGCATTCTCGCTGGCCACTTCAGGGCATATGACCACATCGCCTAGGAGGAAAGGAGCCGAATACGAATCCTGGGCAGGGGACCGCTGACCACTGGAACTGAAATCTGGTGACCTTCCCGCAGAATATGGTTCCGTGTCGATCGGAAACGACAAAACGTCAGTTGGGCCCTTCTTTCCCATGAAACGCTCGTTCAAGCCGGAAATCGCACTCCTGTCGACAAAAATCAACGAGAACTCTGCATCTCCCGACACCTTCTGAGATTTGAGCACGTTCATCGCGAAGTGCATCCATCGGTCTTCGTCCACGGCAAATTCGCTCTGCTCATTCGCTATGAAAACCTCAACGCTCACTGACCTCTCCCCCACGCTTCTTGGCAGGACCTATTCGACGGGATAAAATCCCCTCAGGCAATGGTGCCAACCCTTGCACGATCCACAGAATGATTTGCGCTCTCGTATGCGGCCACAATCTCCGATACGATCTTATGTCTCACTACGTCTCGCTTGCCCAACCTCACGAATGCAAGATCCTCAATTCCAGAAAGGATCTCCTCGAGTCCGACTAAGCCAGACCTGCCCCCGGGAAGGTCGATCTGAGTCACGTCTCCAGTAATCACCGCTTTCGAGCCAAATCCGATTCTGGTAAGAAACATCTTCATCTGCTC
>DAHVOF010000066.1 GCA_027318945.1 Actinomycetota bacterium
GTTTCTTACTGGAATGACTGGTGACGCATACCAGGCTCTTAACTCGAGCCTTATCATGATGAGCACGGACCCGGGGCAGTATGGTCGCGTTATGGGTGTTTACATGGTCGCTCAGTCCATCAGGCCTATATCTGTAATGCCGGTAAGCGCCGTGGCAGACCAGATAGGAACGCCTGTGACACTGCTTGCTTCTGGTATTGTCGTTGCCGTGTTTGTCGCGGGAGTGGCTGCTCTTTATCCAGCGTACAGGCAGATTGGCCGGCCGAATCAAGTTCGCCCAACGTGAACTTTCAGGCACTAGGGTATTCCGCGCGTTGTAGCATTTCCACTTCCCGGCTCATGCAATTGCTCTAAATTAGTTTGTTCGATGATTCAGATGAGCCTGACGCCGGTGCTGGTATCCGGCGAGGAGGACTGTCAACGGTTGGCGCATTGGCGTTGGAGACCAAAAAGGTCTTATAGTTGCTTTAGTTTTACCTGTTGCCTAATTTAAGTGCGTCCAAGTCCCGGAACCATCCTTGCAGCCAGGACAGACGTGGAGAGGGGAGTTGTCGTGGTCAAGGATTTCCGAAGCTGGTTGGACACGCTCGAGAGCCATGGCGAATTGCTGCATATCAAGAAGCCGGTGGATCCCAAGACGCAGATGGGAGCCTTGCTCTATCAGTCCCGTTCTAAGGCTCTTATGTTCCATTCTCTTACTGGTGCGCCGGGTTGGCGTTCGGTTGGGAACGCTCCCGCAAACATGGATCATGTTGCTTTGGCATTCGGCATGAAAAAGGAAGAGGTTGTCCGCTTTCTGGCTAGCAAGATGTCTCAGACTATCCCTTGGGAAAAGGTTTCGACAGGTCCCGTAAAAGACGTGCATTTGGAAGGAGACCAGATCGATCTGACGAAATGGCCCGTCCACCGTGCAGGGACTAAGGATGGGGGCGAGGTGATCGGATCGGGAATGGTTTTCACCAAAGATCCGGAGACCGGTCTCCAGAACGTCAGCATCCACAGGTTGCAGGTGAAAGGCCCGCGGCAGACTGGAATATTGATGGTACCGCGTCATACGAGAGCTATCTATTCCAAATACGAGAACATGGGAAAACCAATGCCGGTTTCCGTCGTGATCGGTCACCATCCTCTCTATTACATGGCAGCCGCTGTGAGCGGTTCGTTCGGGATGGACGAAATGGAAATAGCTGGCGCTCTGCTGGGCGAGCCGGTGCAGATGGTCAAGTCGGATAATAGCGACATCTATGTCCCTGCCCATGCCGAGATTGTCGTCGAGGGCCATATCCCCCCGTTTGAGCGTGAAGAGGAGGGGCCTTTCAGCGAGTTTCAAGACTATTACATCGCTGGAACCGGGAAGAATCCTGTAATTGTCGTAGACAAGGTCACGACGCGCCAAGATGCAATCTTCAAGAACTTGCAAAATGGCAGCGAGATGGAAGGTTGCCTGTTCCACAAGTTTCCATTCGGAGCAGCGATATACAACCATATCCAGAACGTCGGCGGTTATGTCGACATTGCAAATCTCCTTGTGTTGCCTGGTATTTTTGGTGTCGTTATCCAGATGACGCCACGTTTTGCGGGCGAAGCTAAAAGTGTCGGCCTCGCAGCGCTCGGAAGCCCGGTACTTCACCCGAAGGTTGTGATCGTAGTGGATACCGACGTGAACATCTATGACTATTGGGAGGTTCTATGGGCTATCAACACGAGGGTCGATCCGGCTCGTGACGTCTCGATAGTCGATGGAGTACGCATCCACCCCATGGATCCCACCGGAGTCGAGCTCAAGGGGCCGGGCGGTCCTGACTGGCAGCGAATCGGAAGCAAGATGGTAATTGATGCTACCAAGCCGGCAACGTCCTTCCCTGAGGAAAGGGAGGAGTACGAGCGGATCCGTCCTGTTGGAGACGGAAAAGTATTCCTCGCAGATTTTCTCGAATAGTCAACCGAATAGGAGCTTGACGCTTGCGCCGGAAAGAGATTGGCTTGGGAGGGAAGGGCGGATTTGAGTCCGGTGTGAGTGCCGCTCTCCTAAGGGCGTAGCAATCGCCCCGGCGCTTTTGCGCTTGAATTAAATCGAATCGCGTGCTGGCCGTGTTTGGAAACTACGGACGCGGTCAGCTCTCCAAGTTCTTGCCTTCCCAGCGGCGGAAGAGTCGGTGATCGATTCCGAACTGGTCAAGGACCTTGCCGACCGTCTGCTTGAGCAGATCCTCTATGGACTGGGGGCGGTGGTAGAAAGCCGGAACTGGGGGTAAAATCGTCGCTCCTGCCAGCGTGACCGTCTCCATATTACGTATGTGGATCAGGCTTAGCGGGGTTTCACGGGTCACCATGACGAGCTTGCGCCGCTCCTTGAGGCATACGTCGGCCGTCCGAGTGAGAAGGTCGGGCGTGTAGCCTGACGCGATTGCGGCCAATGTTCGCATTGAGCATGGTATCACCACCATCCCCATGGTTCTGAAGGACCCTGAGGAGATCGCAGCTCCGAGATTTTCTGGATCGTATACGACGTCTCCGAGCGCCTCTACTTCTTTCCTTGAGATGCCAATTTCATAGGCGATGCTTTTCTCGGCGCCCTTGGATACAACCAGATGGACCTCTATGTTCTCGATCTCTCTGAGGGTGTGCAGCATTGTCATGGCGAGTTGAGGAGCGCTAGAGCCGGAAATTCCAACAATCAGCCTTTCTTTTTCGCTCATTATTATTGACACCTTCCTGTTTTGTAGATGCGGCCCTCTAATTGACGCCCTTGGTTCGCGATCAGGCGAGATCGTTGCCGAAAAAACTCGATTCGACGGATCGCTTCGGAGCGGTTTTCATCGAAATTTACCGCAAAGACTTTTAGGCTACTCTATCCAAACCGAAGCTTTCATCCAACCGTCCGCATGCTACTTTGCTCGGGGGGCGCAAGACTGCTGCGTTTTTAACCCGGCGATTCTGCTTGGCGAGCAGATATTCTCCACCGGCATTGGCAAATGTGGTTGTCACCCATATGACCGCTAGCCAAGGGCAATTGATTTATCGGCTCCGCATCCAGCCACTTCACAGCCTAGTTTTCTGAAGAACAGAAAATCGGCCAGATCCATTTAATTGCTTTATAAGGCTCGTGGTACGCTTTCCCATATTGTAAGTTTGCGCTGCCCAGGGGGGAGTAAATCATGTTCCGATCAGGAAGTCGGATATCGATGAGTACTCTTTTCCCAATTCATCTGTAGGTTGGAGATACAGTGCTGTCACATGTGTCGCCCGTGCATTGGGTTCGGATTGCAGCGAAATGAGCTAGGTCTGCAGACTTACTTGAAGGTCTTTTGAACTAAGGAGACTGCTGCGGCCGAAGGTGTCCTGACACGCACGGTTGTGGCTCATTAGGAGGTAACAATGGAAAGCATCGGCAGCCGCGAGATTTTGCGGATCTCGGTGAACGGCCAAAGTCATGAACTGCTTGTAAAGCCCTATTCCACGCTTCTCGAGGTACTCCGCGAGGATCTGAGGTTGACGGGGACCAAGCATGGATGCGAGGCTGGCGAGTGCGGGGCATGCGTGGTACTGGTAGACGGCACCCCGCAGTTGAGCTGCCTGGTTCTTCCTGGACAGGTTGGTGGAAGTGAGATCACAACAATCGAGGGAGTTTCGAACGGGTCAGAGATGCACCCAGTTCAGCAGGCATTCATGGATCATGGCGCTCTTCAGTGCGGATACTGCACACCAGGGATGGTTCTGTCTTCCAAGGCGCTGTTAGACGCCAATCCTACACCATCTCGGGAGGATATCAAAGAGGCATTGTCGGGGAACCTTTGCAGATGCACGGGGTATGCGAGCATCATCGAGGCGGTTGAGGACGCGGGAAGGGCGATGGCATGACAACAATTGAGACGCGTTCGAGCGATGACCTTCGGGTCATCGGAAAGTCGCTGCCCAGAGTCGACGCGGCAGGGAAGCTCATCGGGTTGACGGCGTACGCAGATGACATCGAGCTGCCAAACACTCTCTTTTGCAAGCTGCTCAGAAGCCATTTTCCGCATGCGCGAATCCTTTCGATCGACACCAGTTCCGCTCTCGCTATGAAAGGCGTAGTTGCCGTCATAACTGGGGAGGACCTGCCGATAAAGTACGGAATCATGCCGACCAGCCAGGACGAGCATGGTCTTGAACTCGAGAAGGTGCGTTTCGTAGGTGATCCTGTGGCTGCGGTCGCGGCGGTTGATGAGGAGACCGCACTTGCGGCATGCAGGGCTATAAAGGTTGAGTACCAGCCGCTTGAAACTATCGAATCGATCGAGCACGCCTTACTGCCTCCGAGCGATGAGCCGATCCACGATTACGCCGGTCCGGGAAATATCCATAGGGCTGGCGCTCTTGAGTTTGGCGAGGTCGACGAAGGTTTTGCAAAGTCGAGTTATGTCCGCGAGGATGTGTTTTTCTACGAGGGAAATACTCATCTGCCCATGGAGCAGCACTCGGCCACTGCCACCTATGTAGGGGATCAGCTCACATTGTGGTCGTCCACGCAGAACCCGCATTATGTGCACAGGGCTTTGTCAAGGGTGTTTGAAATGCCGATGGGCCACATTAGAGTCGTAGCCGCGCCTCATGGAGGCGGCTTCGGCGGCAAATCAGATCCATTCTCCCACGAAGTGGCGATTTGCAAGCTCGCGATGATCACAGGGCGGCCGGTCAAATGCACTTTGACCAGGGAAGAGGTTTTTTACGTACATCGTGGTCGCCATCCAGTCCTCATGTGGGTGAGGACCGGAGTGTCCGAAGAAGGCAAGATTCTTGCCATGCACTTCCGAACCGCTCTCGACGGGGGCTCGTACGGTTCTTACGGTCCCGCTTCAATGCTCTACACCGGAGCCCTTCAGACGACGACCTATAACATTCCGGCCTACCGCTTCGAGGGTGTCAGGGTGTTCACGAACAAAGCCCCGTGCGGTCCCAAGCGTGGGCACGGAACACCGCAGCCTCGCTTTGCCCTGGAGATTCATCTGGACAAGATTGCCGAGGATATCGGAATCGATCCAGTCGAGCTTCGCCGCCGCAACTATGTAAAGCCATACACCCGCACCGTCAACCATTTGAGGATTACTTCTTGTGGACTTGAAGAGGCCGCAGATCAAGTAATAGAAGCCTCTGGGTTTCTCGATCGCAAAAAGCGTCTAGGGCACGGAATGGGTTTCGCCATCTCGAGTTACATGTGTGGCGCCGGTCTTCCGATCTATTGGAACAAGCTGCCCCACAGCGAGTGCATAATACAAGTCAACAGAGGTGGCGTCTCGCTTTATTGCGGGGCAACCGATATAGGCCAAGGATCCGACACCGTCCTGGCTACAGTCGCAGCTGAGCAACTCGGCCTGTGGCCGACAGATATCCGGGTCGTCAGCGGCGATACCGGCTTGGCTCCGGTGGATCTGGGATCCTACTCTTCCCGGGTCACATTCATGGCGGGCAATGCCGCGTTGGAGGCTGCTCACGAGATGCGGGAACTGCTTGTGAGAGCCGTCGCCGAAAAGATGGAGTGCAGCCCTCAGGATGTCATAGTGGGTGAAGGCAAGATCGGCGAGC
>DAHVOF010000072.1 GCA_027318945.1 Actinomycetota bacterium
CGCGCTCCCTCAATCGACGCCTCCAAAAGGGGCGATGTAATGGCGTTCCGAGCTGCAGTCAAGGCGCGATTTTCTCCAGAGGCAGTCCCGATCCCCATGATGGCGCTGCCCGCACTGGACATGATCATCTTCACGTCGGCAAAGTCGGTGTTTATGAGCCCTGGAGTGGTGATCAGATCGGTAATGCCCTGGACCCCTTGCAGAAGTACCTCGTCCGCGATTTTGAATGCGTTGAGCATAGAGGTTTTTTCGTTGGCAATAGTGAGGAGGCGGTCATTTGGAATGATAATCAGGGTATCCACATGCTCCTTGAGTTTCGCCACGCCGTTTTCGGCCTGCAAGGCCCTTCTCCTCCCCTCGAAAGAGAAAGGACGAGTCACAACCCCTATTGATAAGGCGCCTTGACTTTTGGCAAGCTCCGCAACCAATGGAGCCGCACCTGTTCCAGTGCCGCCACCCTCTCCTGCCGTAATGAAAACCATGTCGGCACCCTTCAGCGCCTCGACAATCTCTTCCCTATGCTCCTCTGCCGCCAAACGGCCGACATCCGGATCACTTCCAGCACCAAGCCCTCTCGTGAGGCTCCGCCCGATGTCAAGCTGAACATCCGCATCGCTCATAAGAAGCGCTTGCGCATCGGTATTTACCGCAATGAACTCGACCCCTTTAAGGCCTGCGTCGATCATGCGGTTCACAGCATTACAGCCTCCGCCACCGATACCCACAACCTTGATAACGGCAATATAATTCTGTGTGTCACCGACCATGCGCAAGACCGCCTTCCAAAATACGACAACGACTTGTTACCCTTTCCAAAATCCAAAATAAGGGGCAACACATTTCCCAGAAACCCTTTGCCCTCAAGCGCACCATCCGAAAGTGAACCCCCTTCACAACGGAGTATTTACACCGAGAACTTACGAAGAAGTTAGTCTCTTCGACTCACGGATTTCTACTGAAAAGCCTCAAGAAATACTTGAGGGTTTCTAAACTCGCAGATCCTGAATGAGGATTTTCGAAAAGCTGCAGCCGGTGTCAAACGCTAATGCTCCAACATGAACCATGATCGCAATCGCCAGCTGCCCAAGCAGAGGACTAACCTGGCTCGACAGCGCGTTAACATTACGAGTTTTCACGCAGGTTACCAGTTGCTGAGCACCGGCTCCTGCGGCACACGCACATCAATCGTGGTGTAACCTGCGGTCGACGCGTGGGCAAGGAGAAGCTGCAACGCTCTCAGCTTCTGGCTCAGTTGGGAATCCGAACCGAACCTCACCGCCACGCCACTGGCTAGTCTTCCGTCTAACTCCCCAGAGGCGGAAAGAGCCAGTTCGGAAAAGCTTGCAACGGGATTGGCCTTTAAAGCGCTCGCAAGATGAAGCAGGGGATTGAAGCTTGCCGGAAGGAACGAACCGGGAACGAAATTCTCTGGTTTGCACCCAGAGGCCTGCGCAAGCACCTTCGATGAAGTGACGCCGTCATACATGCACATGGTGACCAATTTGACTGCCGAGGTGGGCTGGTCAGCAAGTACCCGTCCTGTCGAATCGACCACGAGGTCGGTCTTTGAACTGCCAGGAACCACGGCAAGGGCACTCCTTCCTTGGACAGATATTACGAGCGTATTTGGCCAGCGCTTTTCCACGGTTGCCTTCCCCTCCCACGGAAGCTGCTCGATCCGCTTGGCCACCTCTCGCGGGTTCACCTCGGTCAGGGGAGAACCAATAGGCACACCGCTTTGCTTAATCAGAACCGAATTCGGATAATGCGATTCCCCGACCAATTCGATCCTGCGCACCCCAAATAGCGAAGTCCTTAGTATCGCCCTCGCCAGAAAAAAGCCTCCCAAAACTGCGAATCCGGCCAGTATCAGGTATAACCGCCTTCTGCCTTGCGAACGGGCGACTTGGTTCCGGCGCTCCTTAATTCTTGGATCAATGCTCTCACCTCGGTCCCTACGTCGTGTAGCTGTCATTACCTTGCCTGCCCATCAGATATCGGGATCTTTCAGCATCAAAGCCAAGCAGCTTTATTTCGGTTCTAAGGCGAATCCCAACCTCTTTTTCCACCCGCTGCTGAACAATCCAAATGAGTTCAAATACGTCATCACTCGACCCCCCCGGGGCGGCCTGTATGAAATTAGCGTGACGTTTCGAAACCTCAGCGCTGCGATATCTGAGGCCTCTCATTCCGATCGAATCAATCAAACGGGCGGCAAAGTCGTCATTGGGATTCACAAATACCGACCCGGCATTCTGTCCTCCGGGCTGGTTGTCTCTCCGCCACGCCACGATCTCAGAGATCCTGCTCTTGAGCTCGGCCGGAGACCGTTGATTTAAACAAAAAACTGCAGACGCGACGATATCCATGTCTCCGACGTTGGAGCCCCTGTACCTAAGCTCGAGTTCGTCCTTGGAGGCCGATTGACGGTGGTAGCCGCTTTTCGAATATCTGAAGATCTCGGCAGATTCCATCCATGTTGCCGTGTCCGATCCGTGGCCGCCGGCATTCATCTTGATGGCACCCCCAACGGTGCCAGGGATGCCCACCGCCCATTCCAAGCCGCCCAAACCTTTGACCGCCAGCGTTCGCGCAGCAACAGGTAGGTGTACGGCTGCGCCGAGCCGTACACTTCGCTCACTCACCTCGATCCCTGCGAACTCCCCGCTGAGCCGTAGCACGATACCATCCCACCCATGGTCGGCAACCAGAGTATTCGAACCGTTTCCAAGAACGTAGACGTCTGATGGCGCTATCGTCGAAAGCACCCTTTCCAGAGCAGCCACGGTGCTGCAGGTAACCAGTACTCCGCAGGTTCCCCCAACCCTATACGTAGTAAGGGCACCAAATCCTGCCCTATGTTCAACCGCAACGCCTTCCATCACTTCCATCAAAGCCTGGAGAGCCGTTTCGATCTTTGACTGTCGCATCAAATCTCCCGCGCGTCCGACAGAAGTTCGCCATAGAGGAGGGTAAGGTCGCCCGCGCCTAATGTGAGGCAGATGTCATCAGGCTGCAAAATAGACTGGAGTACGGGCGCCACCTTGTGCCGCTGAGGAAGGTAGCGAACATCTTTGTCGGGAAAATTCTCCCTCACTAAATTGCTCACCAGCTCCCCGGTGATGCCCGGTACGGGTGCTTCACCGGCTGAATAAACATCGGTAATGACGATAACATCCGCCCTCGCAAAGCTGGCTGCAAACTCCCGGTACAAAGCTGAGGTGCGCGAATACCTGTGCGGTTGAAATACTGCCACAACCCTTTTGAAACCTTGAGAGGCGGCAGTATCCAAAACCGCTTCTATCTCTCCAGGCAAGTGGGCGTAGTCATCCACCAAGGTTGCGCCATTAAAAATACCGCGATGCTGGAACCTGCGGGCAACACCTGTAAAACGGCCCAAGGCTGATTTAACTTTTTCAATGTCAGCCCCGAGTTCGTTGGCAAGCGCAATGACCGCGGTGGCGTTGGAAACATTGTGTCGACCTGGAACGGCGAGCTGGACCTCGACGGCGCCCAAAGATCTGTTGAAAACTTTGAAGACCGTTCTCGATCTATCTGAACTTACCTCCGCTATTCTGTAGTCGGCTGCCTCGGCAAATCCGTAGCCGACAGTGCCCGGAAGATTCAAAAGCTGCGCAGCGTCTGGCGAATCCGCGCATATCACCTTGGGTCCCTGAGCACTGGACACAAACTCCATAAACGCTCGCTTCAGAACGTCATAGCTTCCATAGAAATCTAAGTGATCAGGTTCCACATTAGTTACAATGACTCCAAAACAGCCAAGATGGAGAAAGGTCCCGTCGGACTCGTCAGCCTCGATCACTATCTCCGGTCCGTCGTCCCAAAGCGCGTTCGTACCTATTTCGTTGAGTTCCCCGCCGACTATGAAAGAAGGTCGCCGTCCATCCTGCATGAGCGAGAGGGCCAGCATCGATGTCGTAGTGGTCTTGCCGTGAGTCCCGGCAACACCCAGCACAACCTTTCCGGAAATAATCATGGGTAACAGCTCAGATCGCGACACCACCGGAATCCCGTGCTCTTTAGCCCATTTAACCTCAGGATTCGAGGCAGGAATTGCCGAAGAGATCGCCACCAGTTCCGCATCGCGTACATGTTCCTCTGCATGGCCGATCGAAAGCTCGACTCCATGAGATCTCATGCGTTCAAACGCCACTGAAGCTTTAATGTCAGAACCGGAAACCCAGTAACCTTGCTGGGTAAGAACCATGGCAATGGCTGACATCCCGGCGCCACCGATGCCCACAATGTGCACTTTTCCCAGTCGTGAATCAGACGCCACCTAGCTCACTCCCTTCCCCGTTAGGGCCAGCACCTCTTCTGCCACCCTCTCCGAGCCGTCGCCCT
The DNA here is from genome assembly GCA_027318945.1 of Actinomycetota bacterium. Lineage (GTDB taxonomy): Bacteria > Actinomycetota > Acidimicrobiia > Acidimicrobiales > Acidimicrobiaceae > SCQM01. The sequence continues at coordinate 4,366 of DAHVOF010000072.1, forward strand.
TGAACGCTTTTGCAGATTCCTCCGACATCGCCGTCAGCAGTACCGGGTCCCCAAGAAGCCGCTCAATTTCCGCGCCCAAAAACTCCCATGTAAGCTCATTGTCGGATATCACCCTTGCTGCTCCGACTTCCGCCAACGTCCGGGCATTCTTCGCCTGATGATCACCGGGAGCATTCGGCAGGGGAACCAGAATCGACGGCTTGCCAAAATAGCCAAGCTCCGCAAGCGTACCTGAGCCTGCGCGTGAAACCACAAGGTTGCTAGCGAATATTGCCTTGTAGATTTCGGGGTCGAACTCCGAATAGATATATCGAAAATTTGAGCCGCCCTCAGTTAGCGCTTTGACGCGCGGCAACAGATCGGCAAAGTCCCTGGAACCGATAACGTGGTAAATCACCCAGGGATGCTGCGAGTCCCCGGACTGCCATTTCTCGAGAAGTTCGATCAGGGTGATGTTGATTGTGCGCGAACCCAGCGACCCACCGAAAACGCATACGACAAGCTCGTCTCTTCCAATCCCATGAACACTCCTGAAGGATGGGGACCCGTCAAGTGCTTCGCCGCCAGAACCCATCTCCGGCCTCAGCGGCACTCCTATGAGATCGGCGTTCTTCATTCCTGAAGACTCCGATGAAGCAAAGACTCGCGTCGCCACCTTTGCCGCAAGCTTGTTCGCCAGTCCAGCCACAGCATTTGTCTCAACGACTACTGAAGGTATGCCGGCTAGCCGCGCGGCAACTATGGGAGGAAAGGAAAAATATCCACCAAAGCTAACTACAGCCATTGGCCTTGTCCTGCGAGCTTCCCTCCAAAGTCCCAAGGTCGCCGACAAAAACTTCAAAATCGCCATTGCATTTTTTAGTGACAAACTTCTTATCAGCCCGCTGACTTCGAGCTCTTTAATCTCAAAACCGTAGGGCGCCAATATCTGCGCCTCGAGAGGTCGCTTTGAACCAAGAAATCCGACGCTGTCTCTTGGCAAACCCGCTCGCACCAACGATTCCGCCACACCTACGGCTGGCAGAAGATGCCCGGCTGTGCCACCCGCGGCAACCCAAACCCTCTTATCCGAATGCCACCCTTTCGCCTCCAAGCAAACCATCTCTTTCAACTGCCGGAAGTACCGATCCACATAGTCTCATTAAAGACACTAGAGCCGCTGAAAGGCCTCACAATCTTCCCAACCCAACAGCCTTGCGAGGCAGCCTGGCCAATGCCGCCGTGAATCTGCCCAATGACTTGGCAAGTCGCCCCCGCGGCAAGCCGCTTTCCTCCCCGGCAACCGGGCTGATGTTTTTAGCGACCGAGTTAACGAGCCCTAGCGCAAAAAGCTCCACTACCAACGAAGATCCGCCAGAAGAAATGAGAGGTAAAGGCACTCCGGTCACCGGCAGCAATCCAATCACGGCCCCCACATTTAGAACTAATTGGGCTACGAACCACGAGCCGATTCCAACACACAAAAGCGCACCAAATCGAGTGCTGCTCTTCTGCGCCACTCTGAAGATCGAGAAGACCAAAAGTGCAAGCAAACCCAGAACAATGACAGCACCGACAGCTCCGAGCTCTTGGCCGATCACGGAAAAAATAAAATCCGTCTGAGGATTGGGCAAAAAGCCCCATTTGGCCTGTCCTGCGCCAGGACCTGCACCAGTGATGTGCCCAGTGGCGAATGCGACCAGTGATTGCACCTCTTGGTAAGCAAAATTTGTACGATTCTGCCAGGGATGCATAAACGAAAGAAGCCTGGCCCGACGATAGCTCTTCGCGAAGGCCTCGTAAAGACCAGCGGCAGCAATTGCCGCAAGGGTTGGCACTAGGTGCCTCATTCGAACCCCTGAAACAAAGAGAACTCCAATCGCTGTAGCTCCGACAACCATGGCAGTCCCCATATCTGGTTCCACCAAGATCAGCGCCGACGCCGCAAGCGTTGCGATTATTACTGGCCGAAGCACTCTGCGCCAGTCGTGGACCTGACCAGCTCTAGACGTAGATC
>DAHVOF010000127.1 GCA_027318945.1 Actinomycetota bacterium
GCTTTGGTGACCCGAGGTGGGCGATATGGTCGTTGGTGTTCTTGGTCTGATTGGTGGGGCTGAGTGGAGTCAAGGCTGCACCTTTGACGGATACCTTTTAGAGAGGTCGAAGTCACACGAAGTGACATTGCTACCTACGGCTGCCGCTTACGAGCGGCCTGAGCTGGTTGTAGAGCATGCCACGAAGTGGTTTTCCGCCTTGGGGGCGAAAGTGACTCCTGTGATGGTGATAACAAGGCAGGATGCACGGGATCCAGGCTTTGCTCAAACGCTGTCCGACGCGTCGTTCATATACATTGCTGGAGGCTCCCCACTTCACCTGGTCTCGGTTCTTAGGCATTCACAGTGCTATGACGCAATGGTATCCGCCTTCCAAAGAGGGGCTGTTTTAGCTGGTTCCTCAGCAGGGGCAATGGTGCTCGGGGATCCTATGGTCGACCCCAGGGGAGGTGGATTGATGCTCGGACTTGGGTTGGTTTCCAATCTGGCGGTCATGCCTCATTACTCCGCGTCGTCTCAAGATATGAGGCATAGAGCCCACAACCTGGCTGAGCCTTCCGTGGTGATAGCGGGAATCGACGAGCGGACGGCTCTGATTAGAAAGCCGGATGGGAGCTGGATGACGATGGGAGCTGGTTCAGTCCACCTGGTGTCTGCGGCGGCGGAAATCGAGGTCTCATCCCTGGCGAGGCGAATAAGGCTGTCGATATGATCGCAGCCTAGATTTATTTGGCCCCTATCCCCAATTAGTCTTCCGAAACGGCAATAACTACGGATTCGATTTTGACGGCTTCGCTTGGTGTTCCAGAACGCGATCCGACCGACTCGATCGTCTGAAGCACGTCCAAGCCTTTTACCACCTTGCCGAAGATCGCGTATGCTGGAGGAAGGGTCGTTCCATCTCGGCCGGAGACGATGAAGAACTGGCTTCCGTTGGTATTAGGGCCTGCGTTGGCCATAGCAACGGTGCCTATCTCGTAGCGGCCGGCCGGCGGTAGCTCGTCGTCGAAGCGATAGCCGGGACCGCCCCTGCCTGTTCCCTCCGGGTCTCCTCCCTGAACCACGAATCCGGGGATGATCCTATGGAAGACAATTCCATCAAAATAGTGGTGCAGCGATAGGAAAACGAAGTTGTTCACTGTCTTCGGAGCCAGGTCCACGTCAAGGGAGATCACCATATCGCCCTTTGAAGTCGACATCTTCGCCGTGTAACGCTTCGACGGGTCTATGCCCATGGCGGGAGGAGCGGAAAAGTGTTGCGTCTTGGGAGACGAGCCATCAAATTCCGGGAAAGCTGCTGTCATATTTCACCCTTTCGTTGCAAGGTTCAGACTCTAGTTACGGTCCCTGGATCGTAACGGAGATCATCTTGTGGACCACCTTGGGCGTTCCAGTCGGGGCTGTTCCACCATCTGCCGCGATCTTTTGGACCACGCTCATTCCAGACGTTACCTGACCGAAAAGCGAATAGCTTGGTGGCAGCTGCTCTCCCTGGGTGCCCACTACGATGAAAAACTGGCTGCCTCCGGTATTGGGCTGCCCGGTATTGGCCATCGCAACCGACCCGAGTTTGTACGACCCCGCCTTTGGCAGCTCGTCGGGAATTGTGTAACCGGGCCCGCCGCTTCCAGTTCCCGTAGGGTCCCCGCCTTGTACCACGAAGCCCGGTATCACTCGGTGGAAAATCACGCCGTCATAAAAGTGATATCTTGCTAGGAAAACGAAGTTGTTGACAGTGATAGGCGCTGCTTTCGCATTGAGCGCTATGTCGAAAGTGCCAACGTCAGTCTTTACGATAGCCGTGTAGCTCGCAGCTGGATTAATGCACATTGGCGGCGCCTTGGTGAAGGCGATCACCCTCGTTTTCGAGCCCGAGGCGGGAGGGCAGACGGGTGCCGCCGCTTTTTGACCTGCAGCCGTTGTGGTTGTGGAACTGCTGGTTTTAGGTGCGGCGCTCGTCGACGAACTGCCTTTAGATACGAAGTAGATCGCCACAAGCGCGACAATCACGCCAATTGCGATGTAAATGCCACGCCTTTGAGTTTTATTTCGGCGCTTTCTTGCCGCTTCGGCCTGGGCCTTCTTAGCTTGGTTTTCCCTGATTCTTTGTCTTTTTTCACTAGGCACGAATGAAGAACTTAGCAGCTATTTGCGGGAAACCCATTTATATGGGTCGATATCGATGTCAGCACATTCTTATGCGCGAAGTTCACTTCAGCGAATAGTTGCGAGTCTGACGTCTACTAGGTTTGAGACGTGGCATTGATAGTTCAGAAATTTGGCGGAACGTCGGTTGGCGACGTCGATCGAATCAAAGCGGTCGCGGACCATGTTGCGCGGACAAAAAAGCATGGAAATGACGTGGTCGTCGTCGTATCAGCAATGGGAAAGACTACCGATGAGCTCATCCACTTGGCGAATGAGGTTTCGCATTCGCTTCCGGGACGCGAGCTGGACATGCTCCTAACGTCCGGAGAGCGCATCTCGATGTCGCTTTTGAGCATGGCGCTTGCTGACCTCGGAATCAGCGCCGTGTCATTCACAGGTTCCCAAGCGGGCATAATCACTGACACCGATCACACGAGGGCAAAGATACTGGAGATACATCCCGATAGGCTTCTCCAGGCGATTAGAGAAGGTTCGGTTCCAGTGGTGGCTGGATTCCAGGGAATGTCCACCACGAAAGACATTACGACACTTGGCCGGGGAGGATCAGATACCACGGCCGTTGCTCTTGCGGCCGCTCTGAAGGCCGACATATGCGAGATTTACACAGACGTGTCGGGAGTTTTCACCGCCGATCCAAGGGTCGTGTCGGCTGCGCACAGAATCAATGAGATATCGTACGACGAAATGCTGGAACTCGCGGCTTCCGGAGGCAGAGTATTGGCGCTGAGAAGCGTCGAGTTTGCCAAGAATCACCACGTGTCTCTGCACGTTCGGTCGAGCTTTACCTGGGAACCTGGAACATGGGTTCGTGAGGAGAATGAGGAAATGGAACAGGCCGTCGTATCGGCGATAAGCCATGATGTGTCGGAAGTCAAGGTGACAATTACCGGCGTGCCGGACAGGCCCGGGATTGCTGCGCGGATATTCAGGGAGATCGCCGACGTGGGGGTCAACGTGGACATGATTGTGCAGAACACTTCGACCGAGGGGCTCACCGACATTTCCTTCACCGTTCCAAAAGTCGATATGGCCTCAACTATCAGAGTCTCTAATGAAGTGGCGAGAGAGATTGGCGCTAGGGACGTATACGCCGATCCTGACATCGCTCGCGTCTCCCTGGTAGGCGCAGGAATGAAGACAAACCCTGGGGTTACGGCAAAGATGTTCGAGACCCTTGCCAACGAAGGCATCAACATTGAGATGATCTCCACCTCGGCAATAAGGATCTCCTGCGTAGTGCGGGAAGATGCAATAGAACGCGCAGTCCAGACATTGCACGAGGCGTTCGAGCTGTAACGCTATCAGAGTCTGATAGCCGAAGCTCGGACAAGACTGCGCAGTACGTCACCTGCTCATTCAACCCTTAGTATTTACTTTCGTGAACATTGCGATATTTGGCGCGACCGGACAAGTCGGGACTGTTATGAGGACCATACTTGAGGAGCGAAATTTTCCCGTTGGTAGTATCCGATATTTTGCCTCCGCGAAGTCGCTGGGAAAGGTGCTTCCCTGGAAGGGTTCCGAGGTTGCCGTCGAGGATGCAGCATCCGGCGAGTACCGAGGGATCGATATAGCGCTGTTTTCTGCCGGAGCATCAGCCTCGAGCCAACTAGCTCCCAAAGTTGCGGCTCAGGGAGCTGTAGTAATCGATAACTCCTCCGCATGGCGGATGGACCCTGATGTTCCTCTTGTAGTACCGGAGGTTAACGGACACGCACTTGCAGATATGCGCAAGGGCATAATTGCAAACCCGAACTGCACGACGATAGTTGCGATGTCTGCTCTAAAGGCGCTCGATCGGCTTGGGTCACTTCGAAAGCTTGTAGTCAGCACTTACCAGGCGGTTTCGGGGGCCGGTCTCGCGGGTGTAAACGAGCTGGCAGAGCAGTTGAGTGACAAGGAAGGCCAGCTCATGTGGCTGGCTTACGATGGAAGAGCGGTCGATTTCGGAAAGCCAGTCGCGTTCGCGGGCCCGATTGCGGCTAACGTTCTGCCGATAGCTGGGACTCTTGTCGACGAAGAGACTAACGAGGAGCACAAATTTCGCGACGAGTCGAGGAAGATTCTCGAGCTTCCGGGCCTTGAGGTTAGCGTGACATGTGTAAGGGTGCCGGTCTTCACGGGCCATTCTGTCGCTGTTTACGCAGAACTTGCCAGGGATGTCACGACTGCGGAGGCGACCCAGGCTATAGCCGAGGCCCCGGGAGTTCGCGTCGTCGATATCCCTACGCCTCTCGACTCCGCGGGAAGGGATTTTTGCCTAGTCGGTAGGATCAGGAGGGACCCTGGCTCGCGTCCAGCCGTCAACTTTTTTGTGTCAGGTGACAATCTTCGAAAAGGTGCAGCTTTGAACGCAATACAAATTGCGGAAGCCATGATTGCAAGCAGGTCCTAAATACGGCGGAGGGGCCGCATTTAGGACCTGCCCTCGTCCGGGACTCGTTGATGCAGTTGCTACGCCACTTGCAGCGATCGTTTTGCCAGTCCCCACCAGTAGCCGTCGATGACGGTTTGCGGACGGTCATCGGGCTCTTGACCGGCGCCCAGCACCACAAAAAGAGGTGCGAAGTGCTCAGTGGTGGGGTGTGCGAATGGCATGCCCGGCGCTTCCCTGAACTTCATTAGTTCTTCGATGTCTCCTCCGTCCAGCGCCTCCTTTACCCAGGAGTCGAACTCCTCCGACCACGCCGGCACAGCTGCATCAGGCCTGAAATCACTCAGGAATGGCAGTCCGTGGGTCATGAAGCCGGATCCGATTATCAGAACCCCTTCGTCACGCAATGGCCGAAGGTGCTTGCCAAGCTTCAAAAGCTCCTCTGGGTCGAGGGTTGGGAGGGAAAGCTGAAGCACGGGCACCGACGCGTCAGGGTAGAGGACTTTCAATGGCACCCATGATCCGTGGTCAAGGCCACGGGTCGAATGCTGGTGCAAAGAGTAGGTATCCGGAATTACAGGCCTTACCTTTTTCGCCAGCAAGCTCGCATCGGGAGTGGGATAGGTCATCGAGTAGAAGCGGCTCTCGAAGCCCCAGAAGTCGTAGACGAGGGGCACGGCGGCGTGGGTGGCGCTGAGCGCAAGAGGGGCCTGTTCCCAATGTGCTGAGACTACAAGAATCTCCTTTGGCGCTGGCATATTTGCTGTCCACTCGCTGAGCTGGCGCGTCCATTGCGCGTCATCGAGCAAGGGAGGCGCTCCGTGTCCAAGATAGATAGCAGGCATTCGCGCTTCGATTGCGCCAGATAGATCTTCACTCGCGTTCATGGGTACCTCTCACATTTTTTCG
>DAHVOF010000104.1 GCA_027318945.1 Actinomycetota bacterium
TGATATTGATTGATCCCAAGCGGGTTGAGTTGGGACAATACAACGGCCTGCCACATTTGCTCACGCAGGTTGTCACGAACCCAAAAAAGGCGGCCAACGCGCTGGCTTGGGCGGTCAAAGAGATGGAACGCCGCTATGACCTGCTTTCAGAGGTTGGGGTCAGAGACATTACCGGCTATAACCAGATGGTCTCTTCTGTGGAAGCGGAGACCGCCAGTAGCAAACCACCTGCGAATTCTTACGTGGATGAGATACTCGATGACTCCCCCCTATTCAGTGATCTCGGCGGAAAGACACTTGAGCGTTTGCCGTTCATCATCGTTGTCGTCGACGAGTTGAATGACCTTATGATGGTTGCCGCAAGGGATGTCGAGGAATCGATTTGCCGGATCGCCCAGATGGCAAGAGCCGTGGGAATTCATTTACTCATAGCGACGCAGAGGCCATCTGTGGATGTCATAACCGGTGTGATCAAGGCAAATGTACCGTCTCGAATGGCATTCTCAGTTTCTTCGTTGGCGGACTCGAGGGTCATTCTTGATCAGCCTGGCGCAGAACGCCTCGTCGGAAAAGGGGACATGTTATTGTTGACGGCGACGTCTAACGTGCCCCGACGGATCCAGGCGCCCTGGGTTTCAGAGGTGGAAGTTAGGGCAGTTGTGGGCCACTGGTTGCGATCCTCCAAACCTCAATATGTTGATGGCGTCGAAGGTTCTGAGGAGCGAGGGGAGTTTGGGCTGGAACCGGAAGGCTCTGACGATTTGCTTGAACAGGCTATCGACCTCGTCGTTTCTTCGCAGCTGGGGTCCACGTCCATGCTGCAACGGAAGTTGCGTGTGGGTTTTGCGCGTGCTGGACGCTTGATGGACCTGCTGGAGGCGAGAGGTATTGTCGGGCCGTCAGAAGGTTCGAAACCCAGGGTGGTCTTGATGAGTAGAGAAGAGTTCGAAAATCAAAAAGAAGAGGGCTACTTCTAATAGGTTCCATATCCTTTTTCACTATCTTGTTCCTATGTGTCTTGTTCGTGCCGACATCTGTTTGTGAGGCACGTCTTTTTCTTGGAGGTTTTGCAGCATGAGAAATAATGACTCATGGCTCGGGTCTGGGTCCGATTCTTCGTATTCACGGGGGAGTCATTACAGAAATTCGCGCAGGTCCGTGGCCGGATTCTCGAGAGTCATAATCATAATCATCGTGCTGCTTGTAGTTGTCTCGGCTATCCAACTCGCTCGGCCGGTTCCGCTCCCAAGAGCTCAGCAGACGATCGTGAGCGCAGACATACCCGGGAAACTCCCGTCTCTTCCTTGGCCTTCCCAGGGAGGTGGAGAAGTTGAGCTGCAAAATGTTGGAACGATAGGAGTCTTTAATGCTAACGCGCAGATTCCGCTAGCTTCTGTTGCAAAAATTGTTACTGCTCTCGTCATTGTCAAAGACCATCCTGTTTCCTCGGGAAACAATGGTCCCACGCTCACATTGTCTGCCACGGACGTTGCCACGTACCAGACAATGTTGCAACAGCAGGATTCTGTGATGGCTGTGGCAAACGGCGAGAAGCTCAGCGAATATCAGCTATTGGAAGCTTTACTGATACCATCGGCAGATAATATTGCAGTGACTTTGGCGGTGTGGGACGCCGGTTCCGTCACGGCCTTTGTGGCGAAGATGAATGCGATGGCAAAGTCGCTTGGCATGGCTCACACCGATTTTAAGGACCCTTCCGGGCTTAAGACCGGCACAGTCGGTTCTGCCGCCGATGAAGTGTTGGCAGCGCAGGCGCTCCTGAAAAACAAAGTGCTCGCGCAGATAGTCGCCAAAGCGCAAGCGACTCTTCCAGTTGTGGGAGTGGTGTACAACGTTAATTACAATGTTGGCCACGATGGTTTTGTAGGGATCAAAACCGGTTCTATGGGGAATGGTGGCAACCTTGTCTTTGCAGCCACCGGTGTGGGTTCGAATGATCTGATCGTGGGTGCGATATTGGGCCAATCTGGCGTTCAGCCGCTGATATCAGCTCTTACCGAGAGTACAAAACTCGTAAATGCTGCGCGAAAGGTGCCGAACGAATTCAGTGTTCTAAAGCTGGGCCAGCGGGTCGGCATGATTGTCGCTCCGGGTAGTCAGCCCATTCCAGTCAGTGCTTCAAAGGGTCTCACTTTCATTGGCTGTCCTGGACTGCACGTTGGTTATACCTCAAAGTTCTCGAAACTTAACGCAAGTGTTGCCAAAGGTGCCAAGATCGGAGAATTGACGGTGACGGTTGGCGACCAATCTCAAAGTGTCGCTCTCATTGCGGACGAATCAGTGCAGAGCCCTTCGCTGGCGTGGCGTCTCAAAAGGCTCTAGGAGGTGAAAGATGATCGCAAGGGTTCCGGCATCTTCGGCTAATCTCGGTCCAGGTTTCGACACGCTGGCCCTCGCCCTAGCAATGTATGTTGAAGTCGAGGCTGAGCCCGCCAACAGTTTTGGCGTGACGTCATATGGCGAGGGATCGAATCTGGAGGTATCGGACGGTTATCTAGGCGCTCGAGTTGTGGAAAGGGTCCTCGGACATTCCAAAGTGCATCTATGCGTGCGATCACAGATACCTCTCGGCAGAGGTCTTGGCTCGTCGGCCGCTTTTGCAGCCGCATGTGCGGCCGCCGTCGGCGCGGAAGACCCCTTTTCCATCGCTTCATGGTTTGACGGTCATCCAGAGAATGCGGCAGCCTCAGTTTTTGGTGGATTTGTGACCGCGGCTGAGGTTGCATCTGAATATGTGTCCAATCGGCTTCCTGTGGATCCTGAACTTGCTGCTGTGGTCGTGATTCCCAACATTGAACTTGCCACGAAAACTGCGCGGGGAGTTTTACCTACCGATGTTCCCTTCGAAGATGCGGTGTTTAACATGGGGCGCATGGGGCTATTGATAGCCGGTTTTGCAGATCTTGATCGATTACTTCCCGAAGCTACTCAGGACCGGCTCCATCAGGATTTTAGGACTTTACTCTTTCCCAATTCAGCCCGGATTTTGGAGGTGCTTAGGGAATCTGGCGCCGTCGCGAGCTGTTGGTCTGGGGCTGGCCCTACGATGATTGGCTTTTGCAAAGCAACCGAGGCAGTTGGGGTCATGAAAAACGTTGAGCACAGGTTGAAATCGGATGACATGCGTTATTCGGTGAGGGCGATTAACGTGGATCTCTCCGGATTGATTATCGCCGACTCCTACGGACCGGGATTTCAGCCGCTGGAGGTTGCTAGTTTGTAGTTGATGGGTTCTTCGTACTGGATTGAGACATTAGGTTGTCCGAAAAATCGGGTCGATTCCGAGAAGCTCGAAGGACGCTTGGCATCCCAAGGCTTGGAGTCTGCGTCGGATGCTAGAGACGCCGATCTCATTATCGTGAACAGTTGCGCGTTCATAGAAGCGGCGCGAGTCGAGTCAATAGAGACGGTTCTCGATCTGGCGGAAGTCAGAAAGGCTGGATCAAGACTCATTGTAACGGGCTGTATGGCCGAGAGGTACGGCGAAGAGCTCGCACGAGAGCTGCCGGAAATTGACCTTGTCGCGGGTTTCGGAAAGGAGTTGACGGGGGGTTCGTCAATTCCGGTCACGCTTTCGACAAAGGTCAAAATTCCCCAGGGGGTTCGCGATTTTGACCTTTTGAATCTCAAGCGGCCCAAGGTGTCGAGTTCATGGGCTTACCTGAAGATCGCCGAGGGCTGCAATCGCGCATGTGGATTTTGCGCCATCCCTTCCTTCCGCGGCAGGCAACAATCCCGTTCGATCGAGTCTATTATCGAGGAGGCAGCGTCACTGGAGGTTCAAGAATTGGTGCTGATTGCACAGGATCTGGCCTCCTACGGTTCCGACATTTATGGAGAGAGGCGCCTTACTTCTCTCATGGAACGTTTGGGCGCTTATGCAAAGTGGCTTCGGCTGCTCTACATCTATCCCTCCGCGCTCACAGCCGAGTTGATAGACGCGATCCTTGCTTCGGGCGTGCCGTACTTTGATCTTTCTCTTCAGCACACTTCGAGGAATCTTCTGCGGTTGATGAAGCGATGGGGATCGGGTGACAAGTTTCTTGAACGCGTCAGCTTCATTCGCCGCCTGGAGCCTAATGCCGTTTTCAGGTCCTCCTTTATCGTGGGCTATCCAGGAGAAACTGAGGCTGACCATGACGAGCTGCTGAGATTTCTTGCAGAAGCTGAACTCGATTGGGCTGGGTTCTTTGTATTCTCCAATGAAGATGGAACCTACGCCAACAGCCTGGATGGCAAGGTCGACAGCTCCCTAGCTTTGGAGCGCTGGTCGGAAGCAAGTGAGCTGCAACTTGAAATCACCCAGAAGAAGCGGCTCGAGATGATTGGGACGAAGGTGGATGTCCTAGTGGATTCGCCGGGAGTCGGGCGGTCGTTTCGCGAGGCGCCCGAGATAGACGGAATTGTTAAAATTGATCTGAAAATCCCTCCAGGCGAGTTCCATCATCTTGTAATCTCTGG
>DAHVOF010000141.1 GCA_027318945.1 Actinomycetota bacterium
TTTTCGTTTTTTTCCGTCTTGCTCTCCATAACTTGGATGACTGGTATTTCGGGTGCGATTTGGTTGATATCCATGAGAATCCTGCAGGGGATCGGGGGTGCATTTCTCTTTGCGAATTCGTCAGCAATTCTCACTGACGCCTTTCCAAAAGATGAGCGCGGTCTTGCTCTTGGCATCAATAATGTTGCTGCGATAGCGGGTTCTTTTCTTGGACTCGTGCTCGGTGGACTTCTCGGTCCGATCGATTGGCATCTTGTTTTCGTAGTCTCGGTTCCATTCGGTGTTGCTGGAACTATATGGTCGTACCTAAAGCTTGAGGAGCACGGGGTGCGCACGCCATCTAAGATCGACTGGTGGGGGAATCTTACATTTGCGGTTGGTCTGATCGCGTTACTTGTTGGCATAACTTATGGGATCATGCCGTACGGTCATTCCAACATGGGATGGTCTAGCCCCTCCGTTAGGCTGCTCATGGGTATTGGGGTAGCGGTGTTGGTGGCCTTTGTAATCATTGAGACCCAAGTTTCTCATCCAATGTTCAAGCTCTCACTTTTTAGGATCCGTGCATTTGCTGGAGGAAACATCGCCAGCCTCCTCGCTTCTCTTGGCCGTGGCGGAATGATGTTTATTCTTATCATCTGGCTTCAGGGGATCTGGCTTCCGCTGCACGGCTATAGCTTCGAGGTCACACCCTTGTGGGCTGGCATCTATATGCTTCCGCTTACGGTGGGTTTTTTAGTGGCTGGTCCAGTCTCCGGAATCCTTTCAGACCGCTACGGAGCTCGCCCGTTTGCCACGGGGGGAATGGTCGTGGCAGCTCTGAGCTTTTTACTTTTTACCCTTCTTCCGATCAACTTTTCCTACGTCTGGTTTGCACTGCTGCTGTTGCTCAATGGGATTGCTATGGGCATGTTCGCCTCGCCAAATCGTGCCGGCATTATGAACAGCCTTCCGCCGGATCAGAGGGGTTCGGGCGCTGGAATGGTATCGACATTCCAGAACTCCGCGATGGTGCTTTCGATTGGGGTGTTTTTTACACTTATCATCACTGGCCTGTCGTCTAGCCTGCCGAACGCATTCTTTGCAGGATTGACGGCACAGGGAGTTCCAGCTGCATCCGCCTCCGTAATTTCTCACCTTCCCCCTACTGCGACGTTGTTTTCAGCACTGCTTGGCTATAACCCCGTGAAGTCGCTGTTAGGGCCAACTCTCGCGCATCTTCCTGCAGCAAAGGCTCAGTATCTTGCTGGTCGAGAGTTTTTTCCTCGACTGATAGCTTCATCCTTCCGTCGCGGACTTGATGCGGCATTCTATTTTGCGTTCATTGCTACAGTGATTGCGGCAGTCGCGTCCGCACTTCGTGGCGGCAAGTACCATCATGGAGATGAGGCAGTCGAAGAGGTCGCCAGCCAGAACTTTTCAGGTCCAGCTAATGTAGTTGCCAGCAGCTTGCCCGCGGAGGCAAGTGGCAGGTCGTTCTACTTCAACAGATCTGTAGCTCGGATTCATAGGCGCACACGTGACCAGGCTGGATAGCGGAAGGAATCGCGGTGGTCGATAGGCTTTTGAGATGAGCACATCGGAGCTGGAGGCACGCCTAGTCAGAATTGGCGTGGTGGCAGAACAGATTGGCATTTCCGAGCGCACTCTGCGATATTACGAGGAGTGCGGTCTAGTTACCCCTGCTGCATATTCACGCGGAGGGGCGCGTCTCTACGATGATAAGGCAATAGGTCGGGTGAGCCGGATTCGTGCGCTTCAGTCGCTTATGGGGTTTAACCTCGAAGAGATCAAGGACATTTTGAAAGCTGAAGACCAGCTCGACAATATCAGGACTGCTTACCGAAAGTCCTCCAAACCTAAAAGGGAGCTTCTGGAGGCTGCTGGAAGTCTTTTAGTGGATCTTCTGGCGCGGGCTATGGAGAAGCAGAATCGGCTACGGGAGTTTCACGACGACTTGCAAGTGAAGCTCGATAAGATCAATGTTCTTTTGAGTGAAGATACTCAAGGATGAATCGGTTGCAGTTTTGGACTGATGTCAGTTCGAGTAGTGTTACGGCTAACTTGTTCTAAACATTCGTTATTTAGTAGCCCGAGCAGTTGACCACCCCACGAGCACTACGTGATTCTAGCTTGACCTTGGGGTGAACTTTTCGTTCCTAGGGGGTTAGATGAGTTGGATCGACGTCAATGGTGTTTGCCTGCGGTACAGGGTTGAGGGCAGATCAGGTGCTCCGGTCATCGTCTTGATTCATGAGATCGGTGGAAGCTTGGAAAGTTTTGATGCGGCGATCGCGCCACTTGTCTCGGATTTTCGGATCTTGTCCTTCGACCAGAGGGGTTCCGGGCTTTCCGAAAAGGTTCGGTCATCGTTTGGAATTGATGAGCTGACGGGCGATCTTGCTGAGCTTATAGATCGGACATGCTCTGCGGGTACGGCTTGCAATTTCGTGACTGTTGCTGCAGGTGGATTGCAAGCTTTACGTTTGTTCGAGGTTCGTCGCGATTTGGTTGGGTCTATCACTTTATGCAACCCGGCTTTGGGCGTCGATACCTCGAGAGCATCTTTTTTGCTGGAGCGAGCAGACTTTGCTGAGACGCACGGCATGAGAGCAGGGATCGAATCGACGCTCGATAAGTCGTATCAACCAGAATTGAGAGATGACGTTGTCTTTCCCGATGTAAGAGGCCGCTATCTTGCTAATGACCCCTACGGTTTTGCTGAGTCAAATAGAGTACTCGCGAGAACAGATATGAGAGGCAAGCTGTCAAGTCTGGACTGTCCGGTAATGGTGGTGGCCGGTCGTCACGATCAGGTAAGGCCTCATAACCTGAGCGAGGAACTGGCAAAGCAGATTCCAAAGTGCCGTTTCGAACTCATCGATGGCGGGCACTTCCTTCCCTCGATGGCTGGCGTTGTTCTTGGGGAATTGATTTCAGATTTTGTCTCATCTCTTTGAACTTCCCTTTAAGCACGGGTATTTCAGCGAAGTTATAATCTTGGGCTCCGCTGCCTGTCATTGCCGTAGGTGGCCTAAAGCCCGTAAGTTGGGACGAAGAGTTCGTCGACTGGAACAGGTTCAGCAATCAGGTCTTGGTCTACGAGGTACGTCACAAGTGCTTCGAGGGTTTGGCGATTTTTCTCGAGCCCGTAGGGCCAAGGATCGCCCCCAAACACGTCGTATATCTCGTCGATATCCCGCGCAAGCCATGGAGTCATGTACTTGAGGGCCCGCAGGTTGTACATTTTTTTCAGAGCAATCCGTTTTGACTCAACGAATGCATTGTAAAGGCTTGTGGCTACAAAGGGATAACGCTCGTACACTTCTCTTTTAATGGCGATGAGGTGCATTATTGGATAGATCCCGGTGCGTTTGTAGTATTCCTTTTCGAGTTCAACGTAGTCTGGAAAAAGCCGGTCAACATTGGGATTCGTCCTAATAGATTCGGGGAGGCTTGTGCCAATCGTGCCGTCGATCGATCCTTCGTCGATGAGCTCGCTCAACGATTTTCCAGACAGGTTTATCTCGATATCTGCTGGCTTGAGAAGGGGAAGAATTGTTGGGCTGCCGTGACTTCCCACGGTGTTTACCGCGCCCTCGACCCACTTGATGCTCTTAATGTCAACGCCGCATTCGTGCTGGAGGTATCCGCGAATGAATATCGCCGCGGTGATGGTGTAAAGGGGAACTCCTATCCTGCGGCCTTCTAGGTCTTTGGGGGAATTTATGCCGCGATCGGTTCTAATCGAAATGAAGCCCGTTCTGAAGGAACGAGAAGGGAAGATGGGTATGGCTACAAATGGGCAATCCTTGCGGGCGAAGCGTTGAATAAATTCTGAACTCGAATACTCTGAAACATCGAATTCCAGCCCCCCGGACATGCGGTCGAAGATTACCCGGGGCTCGTCAAAGTGCATGAAATTGAGTTCTATCCCGTCGGGCTGGACTTCGCCGGTGTAGATCGCCTGCATCCTGTCGTACAATGCCGAGGCGAATGAAAGTTTAAGCTTTGCCATGTTGTACCCCCCTGTTTCGATGTGTTAACTAGATTAGTAAGCTGAATTGTCCATGTAAAAATGGAATTGCGGGACCAAAAGGATTATTGTTCCGCATTTTACATTTCGTCCGTCACCTTGTTACGCAAAATACCGACGCCTTCAACCTCCACCGTCACAACATCTCCGGGCACGAGATACTTGGGTGGATTCATGTGGGCGCCGGCGCCCACTGGCGTTCCGGTGAGAATGAGATCGCCTGGAACAAGAGTGATGAATGTGCTGATGTAGCTCAATAGCTCGTCAAAGGGCCAGAGCAGGTTCTTGGTGGAGTCGCTCTGCCGCATTTCTTCATTGACTTTGGTGGTAACTCTAATGTCTTGACCCGGATCCAATTCGTCGGACGTAACTAACCAAGGTCCGACGCTACCGGAGCGCTCAAAATTCTTTCCCTGTGTTATGTTCTTGGTCCCGTGGTTGACCCAGTCTCTTACAGTGCCTTCATTGGCGGCTGTGATTCCGGCTACATGGCTAAGTGCGCCGCGTCTGGGAATGTGGCGGCCTGCCTTACCTATTACTAGCACGATTTCTCCTTCATAATCGAGCTGGTCGGATACCTTGGGTCTAATGATGTCCTGCCCAGGAGACGAAAATGACAAGGGGAATCTTACAAATAGGTTTGGGTAGCTCCCTCTCTTGAGGATTCCCTTGTACTCTTCTTCCCTTTCAGGATAGTTGATGCCGACGCAAATGATCTTTTCGGGTGCCGGAATCGGCAGGCGTAGGCTTATATCGCCTAGGGAGCAGTCTGGATCCATTCCGGAGAGCTCCTGAGCTGCGTCGAGCGCGTTCGCCCCAATCAGCTCCCTTAGAGTTCCATACTCAAGGCGCGTGCCCAGGTCGACGATGCCGTCTTTTTCCGATATGACGCCATATGATTCGCGGCCGCGGAAACTATACGATGCAAGTCGCACAGATACATCTTCCTTCCAAATAGAGAGTTTTGCCGTTCAGGCAATCGTCGACAGGTTAGTTGTAGGTTTTCGACGACACGTGCCAGTCGTAGTCTTGGGTGATGACAGCTATTATAAGTTTTGTTAGAGATCCAGCTGAATTACGGTGCCCTCTAAGTCCTTTCCCTGGGCCCGATACTGCCCTATGTTGCGCATCAACGTTGCATCCGAGACTGTATACAATATGGCGTCGCCTCCGGAGGTGTTCACGTGCCTTCTCCAAAGGAAATTGGGTATGGCGATGACGTCGTTTGGCTCCCAGTCAAATTTCTGGCCATTTATCTCTGTGTACCCTTCGCCCTGTATAACTACGAAGTAGCTGCTGGAGGTCTCACGCTTGAAACGAGTTGCCTCACTGGGTCTCAAGAGCTGGGCACCGTAGCGCAGCGTAGGAAAGACGGACTCTCCGTTCACCGGGTTGACTAGCTCCATGCTTATTCCTTCGTACGGATCACCCGCCTCGTCCTTGAGCGTAATGAGAGCGTTGCGTATCTCGACGCCGCTGTAATGGAAGAGAGGGGTGAGCTTTTGGCTGAATCCACGCTGATGAGAGACGAAGGTGGGCCTGAGGCCGCCGTTGCTGTAGAGCTTTTGGGAATACCCATCCACGTATTTCACGGGCTGGATCTTTTCTGCGGTCCCAAATGTCCGCTGATAGTCCTGGTCGACCCACGCACAGTCGAGATACTCCATTAGAGGCCAGTCAAGCGTGTCGATCCAAATAACTGGCTCTACTCCGTCATTTCCGTGGTCGTGCCAGGTTCCGTTGGGTGTAAGGATCACATCTCCGCGCCGGGCTTCACATCTCTCGCCTTCGATGTTCGTGTATCCGCCGTTGTCGGTGAGAATGGTGCGGCTCGCATTGGGGCTATGTACGTGAGCCGGGGCGATGTCGCCAGGATTATAGATAGAGATCGAGCAGCGGATTGTGTTCGTCACCTGAATTCGCTCAGTTAAGCCAGGATTCATCAGTACAATGCTTTGCCTGTCGGCAAATTCAACAGGCGCAACGTCGGCTCTCGCCGAAATCTGCGAGATCTTATCGAGGTACGGACGGTAGTCGCTCCATCGCCATCGGTAGGGGAGGGCTTTGAGTTGATTCTTGGCGACTTGTCCGCTCGCCAGTTTACCGGAGTCGTCTGCTCCCACAGGCGAGAACCATGGTTCTTGGGCAGGAGCATTCTTTTGAGTCCTGATCCAAAACTGCAGTTTTTTGGCTTCGGGATTTAGAGCCTCCATCTGTTCTCTCGCACTGATCTTCTGGTTAACGGGTGAATCCTGAATTGAACTCGTAGCTCGTAATGAATCTTGCTGTAATGTCATTGTCTCAGTTCCTTTCATCTGCGATTTCTCTATGGTCGTTTCAAAAACTCAATTAGCGGATCTAATTTCATGTAATTGTCTGGGCGATTCAAGAAAAGTTTTTAGCGTCGTTATAAAGCCCTGCGGGTTTTCCAAATTGCACAAGTGGCCGGCGGAGGGCACGATTGCAAATTTGGAGCCTGGGACCGAGTTGCTTAGAGCCCGCGTTCCCTCAAGTGCGGCGTCATGTTGACCGGCCATGAAAAGGGTGGGAACGTTCATATCTTCAAGTCCGGGGCGGAGGTCAAATGTTGAAAGTGCATAGGCTGAACCTATGAAGCCTTCGCGGGGTGTGGAGCGGACCATCTTGGCAACCCTCTTGATGACTGGGCTGTGAGATTTGAGCGTTTGCTCAGTGAACCACCTGTTGATGGTCTCGTCTACTATGGCGCTCATCCCTTCGGCTGAAACGACATCGATTCTTTCGAGCCATTGCTCGGTTGAGCTAGCGTTGGCTGCGGGACCGCAGTCGCAGACTACGAGCTTGTCGACGAGTTCAGGGTGCCGTTTTGCAAGCGTAAGGACGGTCATTCCGCCCATGGAAATTCCTATCAAGGATGCCCTTGAAATTTGGAGTGATTGCATAAGCGAGTAAAGATCGTCGGCAACCATGTCGATTGTGTACCGCCCTATCGGAACGTCGCTGAGCCCATGGCCCCTTTGGTCATACCTCAGAATTCGAAAGTGGCCTTTCAAAAAATTGATCTGACCATCCCAGAGTCCAGTGTCCGTTGCAACCGAGTTGGAAAATATCAGCCATGGCAGGTCGCAATCGCCATCAACCAAATAGTTCAGCTCGATCGCACCAATACTCGATCTCATTACCAACACTCCTCGATGCGAGGTTCTCTGTTCTGGTGAATTGGCAATCTAAGAGCTGGAATCCCGGTATTTCTGAAAGTTGCTGAGTTCGGGATTTTAGGGCCGATTTATTTGACACCGAAGCAGGCTACATGTTGACAAGGCTACGGTGTCACATCGAGCGCTCACTAGTGGATGTAAACCACTCAAGAAGCTCGATTTTTCAGGCCGCTGTACTCAGTGAACCTGCGTTCACGACGTCAAGCCGGATTTGCTGCACACCCCCTCGGCAGTGTGATCAACCTACAACAAAAATAGTAAATTCAAAAAAAGTCTGTTTCACCAGTCAAGAACATTTTCAATTGTTCAAACAATATCACCATTGC
>DAHVOF010000167.1 GCA_027318945.1 Actinomycetota bacterium
CTAAAGTTTGTCGACGTCGACCGCGATACGCTCAATTATGACATCGAGGCACTTAATGAGGCGGTGACCGACAAGACCCGTGCAATCATGGTCGTCAATTTGTTGGGCAACCCCAACGATTTTGACGCCATCGAGGACATCATCGCCGGCCGCAACATCGTCTTGATTGAAGACAACTGCGAATCAATGGGCGCGCAAATTAATGGCCGCCAAACCGGCACCTTTGGCATTATGGGTACCTATAGCTTCTTCTTCAGTCATCATATCTCGACCATGGAAGGCGGTATGGTTGTCACCGACGACGAAGAGTTGTACCACATCATGCTATCCGTGCGTGCCCACGGGTGGACTCGCAACTTGCCGAAACACAACAGGCTGACCGGTACCAAGAGCGACGATGCCTTCGTTGAATCATTCAAATTTGTCCTTCCCGGCTACAACATTCGCCCGCTCGAAATGAGCGGCACCATAGGCATCGAGCAAATTCAAAAGCTGCCTACCCTAGTGTCTGAACGCCGTCGCAATGCTATCAAGTTCAAGGCGCTGATGGCAGACTACCCTCAGCTGCGCACTCAAAAAGAAATCGGTGACAGCAGTTGGTTCGGGTTCAGCATGATTATAGAACCGAATGTCGGCTTCACCCGCGAGGACGTGGTGCGGGTGTTCAATGACCACCGCATCGATGTTCGCCCAATCGTGGCAGGCAATTTCGCCAAAAATGAAGTACTGCGCTGGTTCGACTACGAGATTCACGGCACACTCAAGAACGCTAATGATCTCGACAGTAATGGCCTGTTCATAGGCAACCACCACTTTGAATTAGATGAGCAGTTCGAACTGTTGCGCTCGGCCCTCAATGTGCTCGTACATGCAAAGTAATTGAAGAACAATATGCAAGAAGCTAGCCCTGATCGCGATTTGCTCCCGCTGATAATGATCACATCAAATCCCGATGGGAAAAACTACTGGTCCGAGTTCTGGCGTAGCCGCGAGCTACTGGGCATGATGGTTTGGCGCGACATCATCGTACGCTACAAACAGACTGCTCTGGGGTTAAGCTGGGCACTGATGCGTCCTTTGGCCATGATGCTGGTCTTCTCTCTGATCTTCGGTAGGCTGGCCCATCTGCCATCTAACGGCGCTCCTTATCCACTGATGGTTTTTGCCGGTTTGCTGCCCTGGTTATTCTTTTCCTCCACTTTTTCAGATGCGAGTAACAGTGTTATCGGAAATGCTAACCTAGTATCCAAGGTCTATTTTCCCCGGCTAATTATCCCCTTGACCTCAGTCCTAGTTGGACTGGTTGACTTCATGTTGGCTCTCTTGGTCTACCTGGTCATTTCCTTCTTCTACGGTCTTCCACCAAAGTTTCATGTAATTATTTTGCCGCTTTTTCTGCTCCAACTGTGTTTACTCATCCTTGGTTGCAGCCTTTGGGTTGCGGCAATGAGTGTCTGGTACCGCGATTTTCGTCACCTCTTGCCAGTGGTTCTGCAGCTTGGTGTCTATCTATCCCCTGTGGGTTTTTCCAGCACAGTGGTGCCGGACAAATGGCGACATCTGTATGCCTTTAATCCCATGGTTGGGATCATCGACGGTTTTCGCTGGAGCCTCTTGGGAAATACGCAGCCGCTGCGCATTGACGAGATTGGCATCTCATGCATGGTGACGTTGTTGCTTCTTTGGTCTGGCTTGCGTTTCTTCCGCCGTAATGAGCATCGCTTTTCGGACGCCATCTAGCCATGCGCAAAAGTATAATAGTAGAAAAGGTTTCTAAGAAGTTCCGTATCCATCATAAAATGGAACGCGAAAGCCAGGAGGTTGGTCTGCTAGGCAAACTTCTGGGCAGAGGCCGTATGGAGAAGGATCTTTCGGATGAAGACTTCTGGGCTCTGCGCGACATCAGCTTTGAAGTAAACCAGGGTGAACGTCTAGCCATCGTTGGCCGCAATGGTGCAGGGAAGTCCACACTCTTAAAGATCTTATCCCGAGTGATGAGTCCCACCGCCGGCAAAATTCTCATCCGTGGTCGCCTGAGCAGTTTGCTGGAAGTCGGCACCGGCTTTCATCCTGACCTTACTGGCCGCGAAAACGTCTATCTCAACGGTGCCCTGTTGGGTATGTCGCGTTCGGAAGTCCGCCAGAAATTCGATGCTATAGTCGATTTTGCTGAAGTGGAACGCTTTCTGGATGTACCAGTCAAGCGTTACTCCAGTGGCATGTACGTGCGATTAGCGTTTTCTGTCTCGGCCTTTCTTGAACCCGATATCGTAGTGCTGGACGAAGTGCTCTCCGTGGGTGACGCATCCTTTCAGCAGAAATCCTATCTCAAGATGCGCGAATTAGCTTCGCAGGGCCGTACCGTGCTCTTCGTCAGCCACAGCATGAGCGCAGTTAAGGACCTATGTGAAAGTGCCATCCTCATCGAGAATGGACGTATCAAGGAGAAGACAAAGGTTGACGATGCCATCGGCGATTACATGCGTCACGCCATGCACATTCATGGAGCGAATATGCCTTTGGAGACCGAACAGGTGGACCTGTTGGCCCTCCACGTTACACAGAGTGGCCGTAAGAATCCTAACTATAACTTCGAAGGCGACGAGCCAGTGGACGTGGAACTCATCTACCACGTCAAAGAGAACCTACAGCACTTCCGCATCGGCTTTTACGTTAAGACAGTTTTCGGCGACATGCTGATACGCTCGTTACTAGCTGACCGCAATCCCGAAATGGAGAACGCTCGACCTGGCACCTACCGGCTCCAGGCGCAGATTCCGGCGGACTTCCTTGTGGCTGGTGACTATGTGCTTGAAGTTCATGGGAGCCAATTCGGTGTGCAGGATTTCTTCAGCAGTAATGCCCTGCAACCATTCCGCATCGCGCGCCCCAAGCTGTTCAATATCCAGCATGAGCGCGAGCAGGCGTTCGGCCATATCTATCTCGACCCGGGCTGGAGCCAGGAACAGATCTCGGGTTGACATGATCAACGTCAAACTCACGACTTGCGCTCCCAACTGGCCATGGGCTCGCCAAACACCCGAGCAACGTTTGGAGTGGGGGCCGTTCCGCTTCCACGTTGATACTGACATGGCTCATTGCGATGCGTGGGTCGTCTTCGAATCGCTGAGCCGGACCGAGCATACCCACTGTCCGCCAGAAAACGTCTTTTTCATCGCTGGGGAGCCGGATGCCATCGGCGCCTATCAGGCAGCCTTCCTAGATCAATTTGCGCACGTCGTCAGTGGCCGCAATGACTTGCTACATCGCCACCAGATTCGCCTGCAGCAAGGACATCCATGGTTCGTCGAAAAGAGCTTCGACGAACTGACCATCATGCCGCCGCTACACAAGACGCGCGAAATCAGCGTGATAAGTTCGGACAAGGCGTTTACCAAAGGCCATCGTGCGCGCTTGGAATTCGTACACGCCCTGCAGCATCGCTTTGGCGACCGCGTCGACGTCTGGGGCCGCGGCTTGCGCGACTTCGATCAGAAGTGGGATGTTTTGGCGCCCTACCGCTACGCCATCGTGCTGGAGAACTTTGCTGGCGACGACTTCTTAACGGAAAAACTGCCTGATGCGCTGCTGGCTTACTGCTTCCCAATTTATTACGGCTGCACTAACGTCGACCGCTACTTGGCCGATGATGCCACCCTGAGGATCGACATAGAGAACCCCGAAGCATCGTTGGAGGCCGTTGCAGCACTGATCGAGACGTCTGGCGAGTATGAACGGCGTCTGGGCGGCATTGCACGCGCGCGCCAATATTACTTGCATCAGCTCCAGTTCTTTGCCAACTTGGCAGGCGTGCTGCAGGATCATTTCCAAGCCGACTTGGCCACAACGCCGGTTTCACTCGCACCCAACTGTAGTTTTCCAAAGGCCCCGCCACCATCGCCACCGAAACCGACCGCCGTCATCGCTCCATCGCTGATGTCCCGGCTGTGGCGTAGCTGGGCTCGCTCTAGCCCAACTTTAGACTGAAGTTCTTTTCGGGAAATGAGGATTTCCTGCCTGTCCGCAAGGGTTTGTCCCCGTTTTTTTCCTTCAATTGTAGCCAGTAAACAGAGGTAATAACCCTTGACATAATGATGTTTTTGTTTATTATGTTGATATGGCTAAAAGAGACGGGGCCGTTCATGTGGCCATCATGAAAAGGGAGTACAAGGGAAAGGTCTACACCAGCGCATTCCTGCGTCGCAATTACCGCGAAGGAACGAAGGTCAAACACGAAACGCTGGGCAATATCTCCCACCTGCCGGCGGATCTGATCGATCTCCTGCGACGGGCTCTGAAAGGGGAGCCCGTCGGTCCGCTGCGACAGGCCTTCACGGTGGTCCGCTCCCTATCCCACGGGCACGTGGCGGCGGTTCTGGGAACCCTGCGGGAGAGCGGACTGGAGACGCTTCTGGGATCCCGAAGGACAAGGGATCGGGACCTGATGGAGGCGCTGATCGTTCAGCGGGTTCTTTCCCCGGCCTCGAAACTGGCCACGGCCCGGGACCTCCGGGAGGAGACCGCCACCACGAGCCTGGGGGAGATGCTGGGGGTCTCAGACTCCACGGAGGACGAGTTGTACGCGGCGATAGACCGTCTTCTGGCGCGGAAGGACCGGATCGAAAAGGGCCTGGCGGAGGCGCATCTCCGGGACGGGACTCTGGTGCTGTACGACGTCTCCGGAAGCTACTACACGGGGACCCATTGCGAGCTGGCGAAGTACGGCCACAACCGGGACGGAAAGAAGCGGTTTCCCCAGATCGTCTATGGTCTTCTGTGCGCCCCGGACGGCTGTCCGGTGGCGATCGAGGTGTTCGAAGGGAACACCGCCGACCCGAAGACGCTGGAAGTCCAGATCGACACGCTCCGGAAACGGTTCGGCCTCGCCCGGGTGGTGCTG
>DAHVOF010000169.1 GCA_027318945.1 Actinomycetota bacterium
TCCCACCTAGCCGATGCATACCAAATAGCAGCCGCCATGTTAGTGAAAATCGGCGATGCAGGTGCGGGTTGGGTTGCTGCCGACCGAGCGATCACTGCAGGCGAACGCTGTAATGACCAAGGTCTAATTCTCGCTGGTCAACATCGTCTGGCACGCACATTACTCGACTCCAAGGATAGAGTGCTCGCTCAGCACGTTCTCGAACAAGGCATCAGAATGGTCAACGACAAAGAATCCTTACAAGATCCTGGGCTGGCTTCTTTGGTTGGTGCATGTTGGCTTATCCTAAGTATTATTCATGCCCGTGAACACAACGGAGATAAAGCAAGACAGTACTTGGATTCTGCCAGGAGTATGGCAAAACGACTGGGCTCAGACCGAAACGATTACGGAACAGAGTTTGGGCCGACGAATGTAGCGATGCACGAGGTAGCTGTTGCAGTTGAGCTAGGTGAAGGTCAGACCGCATTAGATAAAGCGAAATCCGTCCCAAGAGGCAAACTGTCGCACGAACGACAGGCTCGCTACCTTATTGATGTCGCCAGGGCAAATGTACTCGTTAAGTTACCGAGTGAAGCGATCAAGGCTTTGCTGCGAGCCGAGCAATATTCTCTGCAAGAACTTTCCCATCTAGCGTTGGTTGCGACAGTCATCGACGAGATCGAACACCAGCTAAAACACAAGAAATACCCTCGCGATCTTCGAGAACTAAAGAATCGCCTTTACAACTGACGAGATGCTGTTAACGTCATTACCTCAGAGCTTAGACAGCTCAATTCGTAAGGTACCTACCTATTTTGTATGGGTTTCTCTACGAAACTCACAATTATCCGCAACTGTGTTGCGTGTTTAAGTCCTCCCAAAATCCGTTGTGGCAATACTCCTTACTGTTGACTCATCGACACCGTCAGTGTCGATCTGCCTAGTGGCAGCGACGGAAAGGGGCAGCCAATGCGGCTTCCTATTAGCACAGACCATGTGCACTTCATAGTTGGGACACCTCCCGAAGGTGTCGTCGATTTTGACTCGAAACAGCCACGCTTTGACAGCGACGGTCGACCACTTTTCGCGGTTGGCTTAATAGCCCTTGGGGCTGATGGAGCTGAAATCCTGTCGGTAAAAGTGTCCGGTCAACCCAAAGACCTTTCACAAGGTATGCCGGTAAAAGTTGCTGGCCTCGTAGCTAGCACCTGGCAAATGGGCGAACGACATGGCGTCAGTTTCCGTGCTGAAGCTATAGAACCACTCAGCTCGACTCGTACCTCAGCCGGGTCATAACCATTCCACCGTCAGCCGATGCACCTGAGCTTGACTGTCAGCGAGCATCGGCTGACGTGTTTACCCCAAACTTGCTAATTGAAAGGTAGCAACCATGGTAAACCAGTCACAACCCTCAAGTCAGCGATCAGTATCTGAGGAATTATTCGACATAGTGTCACAAACTTGCTGGCGGTGGCGTCTGGAGTTATGTCTCTTGGCCATTCCTGCCGGTGCCTTTGCTCTACTTTATTTCAAGTGTAAGTTCGGCCCGGTTCCATCAGGAATCTTGGTTGGCTTGGTGATCGTTGTGGTCGTTACTATACCGACAACTCGCCGACTGCTTGGCCGGATGCTTCATTCAGCACGCGTTCGACGCAACCTCGAGCTCGCATTCATGTTCGTACAGGGAAGAATAAATGAGCGAAAGCCAAAGATCCTCCACATTGAAAAGACCAACAGCGGAGATATAGCCACGTTGCGTCTTCGGCCCGGAACCTCAATCAAAGACCTCGAAGATGTTGCCCGGATAATCGCGGTAAATCTAGAGGTCCGGGACGTCAAGCTTACTCAAGATCCAGCGCGGGCGAATCGGGTGTCGCTATCGATTCTCCGCAGAGATCCATTTGGAGACCAAGCATTGCCTCAACCATTGCTCAATAAAGCACATACAGATTTCTGGGATCCTATTCCCGTGGGAATCAATGACCAGGGAAAGATCGTCCTTGTCGGCCTGCCTGAGCACAGTCTGCTCATTGGCGGGGAACCAGGCGGAGGCAAGTCAGTGTTGATCTGGTCCCTTCTAACCGCCGCGACACTTGACCCCTTCGTCGTACTCTGGCTTTTTGACGGGAAAATGGTTCAACTCGCTCCCTGGCGCAAATGCGCCCACAGCTTCGTCGGCATGGAAATCGATAAAGCAACCGCTGCACTCGAAGCGCTACGTGCAGAGATGGAACTTCGCTATCAGAAGTTACTCGACTACGAGGTAGAAAAGGTCGTCAAAGGTGACGGCTTACCACTCCATCTGGTGGTTATAGATGAGCTGGCGCTCTATGTTTCTCATCCTGACAAAAAAGCTGCCCAAAGGTTCTCCGATCTGCTGCGTGATCTTTTGGCAAGAGGGCGGGCAGCCGGTGTAATAGTAGTTGCAGCCACCCAAAAGCCCTCTGTTGACGTGGTTCCATCGTCGCTGCGAGACTTATTCGGATTCCGATGGGCCATGAGATGCACCACCAAAGATGCAAGTGACACGATTCTCGGATCTGGCTGGGCAACCAAGGGATATTCAGCGGCTGAAATTGATCCAGCTAAGCGTGGCGTGGGCTTTTTGCTGCATGAAGGAGGGATTCCCGTTCTTCTTCGCACCTTTGAACTGAAGTATGAGGACGTAGTTGCAATTGCAAAACGTGCGTTCAATTTGCGGCACAACGTTGATCAGGGCGACGAAGGGTCGGATCGGTGAAGCACCTGGACAAAGCATCGCTGCCTGACCAAGACGTGTTGGCTGGACTGCTCTACAGGATGCAGGATACAGAGTCCTTCGAACAGTTTCGTAATCAGGGGGAAAGATGTGGCTGGTGCTTCCATCCGATTCGGCTGGCTGGTATGTCGACTACGGTCGATCTATCAAGTGGGGAAATCACGTCGAGTTATTCGAGTGACGCAGAACCATCTGGAGTGCTTCTAAAAGCATGCGGAACCCGACGAGCGACACTCTGTCCGTCATGTGCGTCAGTTTATGCCGCGGATGCACGGATGTTGATTCGTTCTGGATTATCCGGTGGGAAAGGAATTCCAAACGCTGTTGCCGATCATCCAATGGTATTTGCAACTTTTACAGCTCCCAGTTTTGGAAAAGTGCACCGGGCCAACAATGGTTCTGGCGGATGCCAGCGAGTAAAAAAACAAAAACATTGCTCACACGGACAGGCACTCGGGTGCAATAAGGCCCACTCCGATGATGACCCGATTGTCGGGGAACCACTTTGCATGAAATGTTACGACTACAGGCGCGCCGTGCTTTGGAATTCGCTGTGTTCAGAGCTGTGGCGGCGCACTACGATCTACACAAAACGAGAGCTGGCACAGCTACTTGGAATGAGCCAAACAGCCTTTTCAAAGCAGTTCAGGCTTTCCTTCGCCAAAGTCGCAGAATACCAGCGGCGCGGTGTAGTCCACCTTCATGCGGTCATCCGCATTGACTCTGCCACTAAAAACCTCGAGACACTCCCCCGGGCTGTTGACATATCAATGCTCATAAGCGCGATCACCTCAGCGGTGGCTAAAGTTTCGGTTCCCTACCCTAGTGGCATCTCCGGATTTGTCCGCTGGGGTTCTCAGCTAGATGTACGAGTGATTTCGAATGGACAAGAGTACATCTCCGAGATTGCTTCTAGGGATACCCACAACACTTCAGAACCAACTTCTGGCATGCGCTCAAGAACAATTGCAAACTACATAGCAAAATACGTAACCAAATCCACAGATGACAATGGTGCGCTGGACCGGAGGTTGCACAGTCTTAGCGATCTTGACCAAAGAGGAGTCACGGGCCATCTGCGCCGAATGGTTGAGACAGCATGGGATCTTGGCGGACGGCCTGAACTGGCCTCGCGACGACTAAGGGCGTGGGCACACACGCTCGGCTTTAGGGGCCACTGTATTACGAAGTCCCGGCATTACTCAGTCACCTTTGGCTACTTGCGAGCCGAACGCCAAGCTTGGCAAATAAGGAGGTCTGCTACACCTGACACCAACCACCAAAATGGCCAAATAATCAGCAATTGGAAATGGGTTGGAACCGGATGGTGGAATAGCGGAGATCTGTGGCTTACAGAACTTGGTGCTC
>DAHVOF010000190.1 GCA_027318945.1 Actinomycetota bacterium
GAAGAATAGGGGAATACCTCCAGTGGAAGGGCCAGATCGAAGGGCCTTCATGGACAGGGCCAAGTTAGATTACATGGATTATGCAATCCTCGGCGACGCCCATGCCGAGCTGGTCAATGGGATTCTCACCCTTACAGTCGACCTGCGGCGAGAAAACAGTTAGGAATTAGCGCCGTCTATAGGTGCGATTAGAACGCTCCTCAAGCTCCAGCTCTCCACTCTTGCTATTAAACGCGATAGCCAACTCCCCAGCAGCCAATCTCTTGATGGGCTCCCCAAGGACTTCATTCCGCCAACCGCTCGATAGCCGAGAATCGGCGTCCCCCTCCAGGAAACCAGTTATGTCCGCTCTGGTCGCTAAAAGGAGCGGGTCTATATGCATGGACTGAGCGAGCTGGGTTGCCCAGGTGATAACCAGACTCGCAATAGGTCGAGTCCTTTTATCTGATTCATGAACATCGGGAATGTGAAGATCGCTTTCAGCCATCGACCCTCCCCGAGCAACGACTTGAAGTATCTGCTTATCCACGCCCTGCACGAGAAAACGCGGCTCCACGCCTCTAAGACCCGAAAGGCTCTCGATGGATTTTGGCATCTCCTGCGAGATCACTGCAACCGCAAGGTCAGAGAGCACATACCTGACGGGGATATCAAGCGTGGAAGCTCTCTCCTCCCGCCATGCAGCAAGTGCCTGTGCAACCTTGCGCGATTGTCCCTTTAGATGCCGACACTCCTTGATTTTCCACCATGCGCGCTCGATCGGCACCGAAGAGCGGTCTCTTTCGAGCAACACATGCGATTCATCCCAGGCCCATTCCAACCTGCCCATTTGCTTCAATCGGCTCTCAATCGTCCTCTTGAGCTCGGCCAGATGCGCTACATCGGAAGCCGCATATCTGAGCTGACCTTCCGAAAGCGGCCTTTTAGTCCAGTCAGTTAAACGATCTCCCTTTGGTAGCGTTAACCCCAGCAGCCTTTCACCGAGCAGCATAAGCGATGGATTTGAAAATCCAATGAAACCTGCCGCAATTTGGGTGTCGAATATCGAAGGAGGTAATAGGCCCACGGCTCGCGATAGAATCTCGAGATCCTGTACACCGGCATGCAAAATGACAGTTACCGGCATTTCAAATACCGACCTCATGACGGTGAGATCCAGCCCAAATGGATCTATCAGGGCAACATGATCCTTCCAGGCGATTTGTATAAGTGCGAGCTTCGCAAAGTATGTGCGTTCCCGATGAAACTCCGTATCCAGAGCGATTTCAGCCGACTGGCGCAGTTCCGAAACGACCTCGTCGAAACTTTCCTGGCGATCGATCCACACCCAGTCTTTCGCCTCAGTTTTCTTGTTACCGAGCAATTCTGCCTAACCATCCAATCCTCGGGCGCTATCCCGCCGAACCGTGGGGAGACACGCGGACTCGGTTGCTGCGCACAACCTGCAGGACTTCAAATCTGCCAACAGTGCGATTCGACGACGATTCGAACGTCTACAATCCGAAACTACTTATCGCTAAGTCTAACGCCGGGCATCTCGGCAGCCGCCAAAGGAGAGCCGGCTATGCCAGCGCACGAACTACCGCATAGTCTTTCTTGCCGCGTCTCAATAACAGAATCCCCCCGGGGGTCAAGTCGTCGGAGAACACCTTCGCATCGACGTCAACCACTCTTGTGTTGTTCAGGTAAGCTCCGCCTTGTTCGATGACCTTTCGTCCCTCTGATCTCGACTTTGCTAAACCGGCCTGAATATACAGATCCACAATGTCTATTCCTTGCGACAGCGAATCGGCCCCAATACATATTGACGGAGCGTCCTGAATCGCCAACTCCACGACTTCCGGCGGAAATCGAAGGATCTCGTCTGAAAAAAGAGCTTGAGCAGCCAGCTTAACCTTTTCCGCAAGCTCTGCCCCGTGAACTTGCCGTGTCACTGCATATGCCAATGCACCTTGTGCCTTGCGCTTGGCGGGCTCATTCGCGGTTGCTAAATCAAGTTCGGCAAGCTGATCATCGTCGAGCCATGTGAATGAGCGAAGATAGGAGCCGACAACCTCATCCTCAGCCCTCAAGAAAAATTGGTAGAACTGGTATGGAGAAGTTTTTTCAGGATCGATCCAGATCGTTCCCGACTCGCTCTTGCCAAATTTGGTGCCATCGGCTTTCAAAACCAAGGGCGTCGTAAGACCGAAAGCTGTCCTTTGGCGCATCCGTCTAATCAGTTCGATTCCAGCGGTGATGTTGCCCCACTGGTCAGACGCGCCCATTTGCAGCACACAATCATAATGATCGAATAGGTGGAGAAAATCGTAGGATTGGAGAAGCATGTAGCTGAACTCTGTGTACGAGATGCCGTTCTCCCTGCCCGCAATCCGAGATCTCACAGACTCCTTGCCCACCATCTGATTTATGCTGAAATGTTTTCCGATCTCTCTCAAGAAGTCCACAAGACGAATCTGGCCCAACCAGTCATTGTTATTTACCAAAAGAGCTGGATTACCCTTACGTTCGAAATCCAAAAACCGGGAAAGCTGTGACTGGATCTTATAAAGATTCCGACTAAGCGAATCGGCATCCAGCAGGTTACGCTCCTCCGATTTTCCAGACGGATCACCGATCAAACCAGTGCCGCCACCCGCCACGGCTATAGGTCTATGACCGTGGTCTTGCAACCTCTTGAGATTGAATATTTGAACGAGATGTCCCACGTGCAGCGAGTCGGCAGTCGGATCAAATCCGATGTAGGCACCTATGGAAGACCGGTTCAAAAGCCCCACTATCTCGTGATCAGTGACCTGGGCCACTAGCCCGCGACCCTGCATTTCCTCAAATAAACCCACCGTCATCTCCCGAAGGTTAGAATCCTAGAACTTCATGCTGGCAATCAGGGCCTCGGCATTTCGCTGGCCCCGTTCGAGAACCCTTTTATGAAGCGCAGCGTTCTCCTCCCGATCGGACCTGAAGATCAGCAACCTTACACCGCCAACCGAAGTAAATTCCGCGAGCTCACGGCGGAGCGAGCCCACGCTGTCGATCAATCGAGTGTACAGCCCGAAACCAGCACCTATGGCCTCCAGGTCTCCTGGTTGAGCAGCCGCAAATAGCTGCTCGAACTGCTCCCGTCCCAAAGACGCGGATCTTGCGACAAAAGAGAAAATTGCACCTCCGGAATTATCGGTAACGCAAATCAGCATGTCAAGCCCGCTAGCAGCAATATCGGCCAACGCACCGATGTCATGGCGAAAGGCAAGATCGCCGATCAGAAGAAACGATCTGCCTCCTGGATTTTCCCTATGGTGGGCCTTGGCTGCTCCATGGAAGCTTGATATGACTCCGTCGATACCGTTTACTCCTCTATTCGAATAAACCACAGGCTGCCGTGACGTCAGCGGTGCGAACCATTCAAGGTCTCTGATTGGCATGGATGAAGACGAAAACAGCATATCGGAAACATCAGCATGCTCAAAAAGCTCCGAGGCCACTAATGGGTCGCTTATCTCCTCGCCAAGCCCATCCACGATCCCTTCCCGAGATGCCAAATCGAGCCTCGATAGAAGGTTGGCATACTCCCTGGAACTGTTATCGCGGTGCAAAGACGGAAAAAACGAACCCCATGAACCGAAATAAAAATCAGTGACGGCATTTTGAGAGTCAAGCCAGTTCCAATTTGGCACGACCCTGATAACTCGCGCGCCACGCTTGGCCGAACGAGAAATAAATCCGTTAACGACGCGCGAGGCTAGATCACCGCCCAGCAAAATTATAACTC
Source organism: Actinomycetota bacterium (assembly GCA_027318945.1). Lineage (GTDB taxonomy): Bacteria > Actinomycetota > Acidimicrobiia > Acidimicrobiales > Acidimicrobiaceae > SCQM01. The sequence goes on from DAHVOF010000190.1 coordinate 3,770, forward strand.
CTGGATGGATCTGATCCTGGATGATCTCCGAACGCAGGAATGCCTCGAAACTTCCGACTGAACATCCTGAAGTGCTACGAATCCCAGATGTCGGGCCAGCGAATACTGGCCATCCCAGGTTGCTGCACGTTGCCTCCGCCTGTCGAGATGCAACTCGATCCATCTCGCCTGCAATAACGAGCACCCTGGGTTCCCGTGCAATTGCTCCAAATAGCTCTGGCGAACCGTCGCCATGCAGACGATACCATGGTTGACCGGGTATTCTTTCGCCTTGCACCTCAGCATCCTCTTCGATCAGGGGCTCCCTGAAAGCAAGATTCAAATGGACTGGACCACGCCTCGATGGATTTGAAGCCGCCTCGTGAAAAGCCCTCGACGCGAGAGCTCGCCAGCGAGACTTGTTGACAGCATCGGGAACCGACGGTGAAGCGCGAAAAAGCACCACGTCCGAAAAAAGCTCCTCTTGCTCCATCGTCTGCGCGGCTCCAAACTTGTGAGCCTCCAGCGGCCGATCGGCAGTGATTAGGATCATAGGAACCCCAGAATGGAAAGCCTCAGTGACGCTCGGCCTCAAGTTGGCGGCGGCAGTTCCAGAGGTTGTAAGAACAAGTGTCGGCCGTCCGGTAACCTTTGAAATTCCAAGAGCCTGGAATCCGGCTGACCGCTCGTCGAGCACTACGTGAACCGCAATTTTGTCGCTTCCGCCGAGAGCAACGGCCATCGGACCAGACCTAGACCCCGGAGCTATAACGGCGTCCGTTACGCCTGCCAGCTCCCATTCCCTCACTAAGCTAAGTGCAAATCCAAGATTCATCTACCATCTTCCTGAGTGCAGTACCTTAAGCGAGCCTAAATGCGATTCGGAACCAGGCAACCGTCACGTAAAAAAAGTGTGAAACTATCGATCTCACAGTGTCAAGTTTCAAACGACGGTCTCTCGTACACTCGATATGCCAAGGAGGGAGTGGACCTTAAAGGGCGGGTTGTCCTGCTCCACGGATTCACCCAAAACGCAGCGAGCTTTAGTCAGATCGCATCCGAGCTCTCGATGAACAGTCCAATCGAGACCCTGTGTGTTGACTTGCCATTCCACGGGGCATCGTCGAATGTCGCCGCCGACCTTGACCACGCCGCCGACCTTCTGTACCCTTTCGGGCCCGATTCGATCTGGGTAGGCTACTCACTAGGCGCGCGATATTTGCTATCGCTGTGTCTTAAACACGCAAAATACCGTTGGAAGGTTATTTTCTCCGGAGTCAACCCAGGGATAGAAAATGAGCTCGAGAGACAGGCGAGATACGATGACGACCTCAAATTAGCCGCACGGCTCCAGGTTCTCGAAGGTGATCCCGAAGGATTTGGTACCTTTCTCGCAGAGTGGGTCTCCTTGCCGATATTCCGTCCGAGGACATCTTCAAGCGAAGATATCAAAACCCGCTTGAAAAACAGTCCGAGCAATCTCGCAAGATCGCTTCAGAGCACGAGTGTGGGAATCCAGCCCAACCTCTGGCCCCTCCTAGGCAACCTTAGGGGCGAAATCACAATTATTACGGGCGGAGAGGATGCCAAGTACCTAGAAATCGCTGGCCAGATAGGATCAAGGATTGCTGGACTGGAAGGTCTGGCACTGAAACAGGAAGTGATCGCCGGATTCGGCCACTCCGCTATTTTCGACCGACCCGAAGTACTACTCGATTCGGTTTTTTCCCTTTTAGCGAAAGAGCAATGAATTAGGCTCCGTACCGACGGTATATCCTTCCCTCCGCTGGACTCAGGGAAAGTACCAGCCTGAAATGCCGGCCAAAGTAGGACTTAGTGACGGCGGTCCAGGGAATTCGCCTTGTGTTCTGAGGCGTAAGCCATACATACTGCGCACTTTCCAGTGCCGATAGCCAATTTGAGACAACCTTCTCATTCAGTGCAGCGCCTCCATCAATCGTCTTTCCCCCGCTAAGGGCTATCGCCGTCCCGAATGGGTCCAACATTTTGGAACAGTCCGGACTTTCGGAAAAGAACCGGTTCGATGCAATTAGCAGAGAGACCTGGTCCGAGACAACGCAAGAGCCGACCGGTATTGCTGCCTCGGCAGCCTTTGCTGGCTGGGCTGCAGGAGCAACCGATGATTCGTAGACGACTTCCAGAGTTGTCGCCAGAAACAACAAAACAATAGTTGGGACTATCCAAGCTCGTGTCGCATGGAACGTCTCGGCCCAACTATCCCTGATATCCCTGGTCGAGTTCGAAACTGCAATTGCGAGCGCCATGGCTAAAAACGGTGCCTCGAAATCCGCGTAGTGGTAATAAAAGTCATTCGGCCACAAAAGTGCGATGAAAATCAATATCGTGGCTGCCACTACAACGATTGAGAGAACTTCGGGATCCGATAGGGTACGAACAGCCGCCCATAAGATCACTAACATCCAAGCAAATGACAGCGCCGCCGCAACCAAGCTCCCGTGGCCTAGTAGCCAAGATAAGGGGTTCGCTCCCGTTATGTCTGTCATCCGGACGAGCAGCGAGACCCTTCTCCCAGGGGCCCTTGACAATTGGTCAAGAACAACCTCCCTGACGAATGCACCCGGGGCAATCACAAAGAATGGCGCGACTACAACAATGAATCCTGCCACGGTTCCTGCAAGCAGAGGAATCGAACTTTTTCGATTTGATTTACCCGCAGAGAAGAACAATACCGCGAACAAAACTGCAGCTGGAATAATTGCCCAAGCCTTTACCGAACCGGCAAGACCAAGAAAAATTCCAGCTAGCAATATGGAGGTTGGCGACTTTTTGAATCGAAACCTGCCAAAGCAAAGGAGGAACCCGACGAGAAGAAAGAAATTCAGATATGGCTCCAGAAGCACAGTCTGAGATGATGCGATTGCCTGTGGATACACGGCCATCACTCCACAAGCCGCCGAAATCGCTATGGGGCCACGAGACCTAACGAGCAGTCCGACCAGTGCAATATTGGCACAGTCCACGGCGACAGTGAATAAGCGCGTCGCGGCAAAACCGACTGAGGTCCCCGCAATCTTCGACAGCATGGCGAACGGACTAAGCAAAACGGCAATGCCTGGCGGCTGAACCAGCACATAATCCTTATATGGGGCAATTCCCTGGACGAGCCGCAGTGCCGCCCCGAAATACACCCCGTCATCGTACTCAGTGATCCCGAAGAGATGACCGGGCCTGAAAAGGAGGTAAAGCCGCAGCAGCAGGCCAAGCAGGACGAAAGAAAGAATGAGTGCTCGATGGGCACTCGAACGATTGGCCCCTTGATCTGCCCTTGCTAATGGAACAGCCATAAAGACCATCGCATGCTTGCTGAAAAGGCTCTGAGCCTTTCCGACGTTTTTGAATATAGGGCAGGCGAATCCAGTAGCGCTGCATCGCCATTCGGGGACAAAACGTTCATTGGAATTTTAGAAAATTTGCAGCTATCAGGGTAAACCGCGCGGGCAAGCCTGCATCTGTGGTCGGGTCCAAATTCGACTGGTTCGATGGGGGATTCCCGCGGCGCGTACCAAAGGTTACTTTCGGAATCGGAGATTCCTCCCGTTTTAGCAAACTCTGCGGCAGTTTCAGAGTGACGGTAATCACGCGTCCACCAAGTCCCGATACCGATTAGGTCCGCAGTCAGCAATGTGGTGGCCGACCTGAACGGACTATGCAACGCTTCGACTCGCATTGCCAAGAGCATACCTGATGAAAATAGGCCTTAATATTTACTTCCGAAGACTCGGATATGCCGGAAATTCGAATCTCCCGCGCATCTTTTCGTAACGAACTTATTTGCCAGCGGGCACACCTTTTGTAAAGTTAAATGGCGATGCCGACCGAAAAAAAGAGCGCAAGGGCAAGCTGCATCCTGCCTGTCATCCCAAGAGCAGGAATGAGGTCTTTCCCTATTGCGCCGCCGAGTACAGATCTAAGCGGTTGGATCGAAAATGGAATGGCAAGCAATCCCAACGGCGCGAAATGAAACCAAAAACCGGAAATCGACACAAACAGGAACATTAGCATCACGAGCACTGCATATAACACCCGCGTAGACCGGTCGCCCATTCTCACCGCGAGTGTTTTTTTGCCTGATTTGGCATCAGATGGGATATCCCTGAGATTGTTGACCACCAAAAGGCAGACCGAGGACAAACCAACCGGAACTGCGACCAAAAATTCTGCAAGGTCGACATGACCAGTCTGGACAAAAGCCGTTCCGACAACGGCAACCAAACCGAAGAAAATAAATACGAAAAGCTCGCCGTAGCCATAGTATCCGTATGGCTTGGGCCCCCCCGTATAGAGCCATCCAGCCAAGATTGCCCCTGCGCCCACCGCGATAAGCCAATAACTCGTCAAAGCGGCAAGCGCAAGGCCTAAAACCGCAGCCAACACGAATAAACCCACTGCCGCTCTTTTGACTGCCGTCGGAGTCTTCAGGCCTGACGATACCAGCCGCATCGGCCCCGCTCTCCGCTCATCAGTGCCACGGATTCCATCAGAGTAGTCATTGGAGAAATTCGACGCGATCTGCAGGGAAAGCGATACTCCTAAAGCAAGGACGGCCTCTGCGGGGCGAAAGCTGCGTTGGGAGATTGCCACTCCAGTCCCTATAGCCACGGGAACCACAGCCGCGGGAAGTGTTCTTGGGCGCGCGCCCGCAATCCACGGACTCAATGACATAGCCAATCCTTAAATGAGAAACGATCCAATTGTTAGGGC
>DAHVOF010000216.1 GCA_027318945.1 Actinomycetota bacterium
TCTCTCGTATCTTTCGACGCAGATAGACCACCGATGCAGCTGGAATGGCACCAAGACCAAGCATGAGCCTCCAAGCCAACCCATGAGATACTCCGCTTCCAAGAAGAATTGCAGCGACAGCTGGTCCAGCAAGCAATCCAAAACCCTGCATTGCGAAGACCGTGCCGACGAGACGCCCACGGTTCTTCTGGTTGGCATACTCTGTGGTGATTACAGCCGAAGTGGCGTAGTCACCGCCGACACCGATACCTACCAGAATCCGGAACGCGAAAAGCACACCGAAGTTAGGTGAAAATGCTGATGCGATAGCTCCTACTACGAGCAAAAGGATTTCGATGCCATAGACCGCCTTCCGGCCAAGCACATCCATGAGCCTGCCAAAAATTAGCGCACCGACCACTGCCGCCAACAGTGAAATCGAATTGAGTAGAGAGAGCTGCGAAGTTGACAGATGAAAGATCGGAGTAAGAATTGCGGTAACGGTACCGATTATGAACAAGTCATAGGCATCTGTAAAGAAACCCATTCCTGCGGTCAGTACCGTCAACCAGTGCTTACTGTTGATCGGGGCATCATTCAACGGCTGATAAAGCTCATCAGCTGAAACTGTGTTCGTTACCAACACTTGCTCCTTATGTCGAGCCATAAAATAGTCGTCGCAGAGAAACATTCACGAGACGACTACTAATAGTGTTACCTTGCCAAATGAACTGAAGGTGGCCGAGCGGTAGCGGAAAGGTGAACAGCTGGAGAATAATCGGCGATACCATCACTCGCTGTATGCTTTCTCAAACAAATTCCGCTTTCGTTACCGAGAATCTCCAATACCAATCCTTTGAACCGGGATCTGTTGATTTTCGAGTGTCGCAACATGATCGCTCCCCGATTCCTCGTCTCATTCTCTATGGAGCACAGGCCCGGGGGACAGGTCCTTCAGTTCCCTTTTTCGAGAGAACTTGCCAACTACCTCAATGCAACCAGGTTCATCCACTCCCTGATCGGCATGAAGAGCACTTAAGGAATGCAAACCTATAGATCAACTCGTGAATCAGCCAAGACTCCTCGATATTCCGCTCGTGTACGAAGTGTATACTCATCTCTATGAGCCATCCAATTACCGCCCGTTTACCTGATAATGTCGTAAAAGCCATCGATGATGCGGTGAAGTCCGGGGTAGCTACCAATAGAGGTGCGCTGATATCAAAAGCGATCAACGAATGGCTGTCCAGACACAGCGAGGACGCCATACGCGAATCGTATCGCAAACGCTATGCGAGCCCCGATCAAGACGAAACCGATCTGGTCACAAAGCTTGGACTCGCGTCCGCAGCGATGACCATCTCTCAAAGCAACAGCTGATGCAGCGAGGGGAAATCTGGGATGCGGAAATACCAGGAATAGGTAGACATCCAGTCGTAATTGCGACCAGAGATACTGCTATCCCACTTCTAACACACGTCGTCTGCGTGCTTGTCACCTCTACATACCATGGTCATGTAGCTGAGGTTGAAGTCGGATCGGACGAGGGTTTGTACCATTCTTCCGCCGTGAACTGCGACAACATATTCACGCTGCCCAAGCAGGTCCTGGTGAAAAAGCGCGGATCTCTCGGGCCCGTCGAAACCTCGAAGTTCGACTCCGCACTGGCGGTAGCCTTAGGAATTCGCAATTAGCCTGATTGATTTTGCATCAGACCTCGTAGAAATACATCGGCCCGACGACGCAACCTCCGCACTCTCTTTGAACCGAACATCATGAATCCAACTTCGGTGCATTCCCAAGCTGCCTTGGGATTGCAACAAGCTTTCCGAGATACTCTGACGCAGATCTATCCCGAGCCTCAAGTGCGTGTGCATAAACTTTCAAAATCATGCTCGAATCGGTATGACCTAGACGGCTGCCGACCGTCCGGGGATCATACCCGGCACCGATCAGCTCCGTTGCCGTGAAGTGGCGAAGTTGATGCAAATGATAGGGCAGGCCAAGGGAGTCGCAGATCTTGCGAAAGAACTTGGAGGGTGTATCAGGATGCAAAGGCATGAAACCACCGGGGTCCCCAGGGAAGAGGTACGGATCTAGGGCGAGCTCGAAACCCAGCTCAACATGGGTTTTCAACTCATCCATCTGTGAAATGAGGAGACTTTCAATAACATCATCCACTGCAATTCGATGGACGCTGTCGGTCTTTGTCGTTTTTACGAAAACGCCGTCGCGGGGCGTATAGCAAACTGACTTAGAAATTGCCAACTCTCTAGACTCGGGTTTGAAATCGGACCAGCGAAGTGCAATCAGTTCTCCCCGCCTTGCTCCGGTAACAGCCGCAAGGGCAAAAACAGCCGCCATTTGGGGGGAACGTTTAAATGCTCCAGATAGTATTTTCGCAAGCTCTTCCGGACTCGGGGCAGATGCAATTGTACGACGAGGTGGAGGCGGACTGGCCTGCATGGCAACATTTCGATGAAGCCAATCCCACTTCACGGCTTGCGAAAGCGACCGGCTTATAAGTGCGTGCGCGTACCGGATCGTCGGAATACCGACACCACGGTCCAGTAGGTCACCGTACAAATTATCTAAATGCCGGGCCGTCAATTTCTCAATCGACAACCCCCCAAGCGCCGGGAACACGTGGTTCGCTGCGGCCCCACGATAATTGCGCAACGTTGTAGGCGCTAGGGAGACACGCGCAAAAACCTCTTCGATCAAAGCCTCTACGGTAATCGAAACCGCGGAGCCATGAGCTGAAGCAACCAACTTTGCAAGCTCTTTATCTGCGATACGAGGACCGCCATGTATCGTTTTGGAGACATACACATACTTGCCGCTTACCGGATCTTTGCCAGCCGAGACTCTCAACTTCCAAACACCCGGACGGACTTCTTTCTTCTGTCCTGCCACCTAGCAATTAAGCACTATTTAAGTACTGCTGTCAACCTAAAAAACTAAAATAGCCTCTGACCTGAGCCCGAGAGGGGATTCGAACCCCTGACCTGCTCGTTACGAGTGAGCTGCTCTACCGACTGAGCTACCCGGGCAACGGGCCAATTCTAGCTGGACTTATCCGCAAGACGACTAAGAAGAGCGACGAGCAAAAGAAATTCATTTGAATTCCTCGCCAGAGCTGACTGTGAATCCTCTATTAGCCGGATTGCGCGAATCGAGACCGACGGCTCGAGCGTCTCAATTTCGCCATCCACCAGCTGATTGCGGTAATGCCTTTCGAGAACCGCGAGTCCGGCACGTAGCTCCGTGGTACGAACCTTCCGCAACTCTCTCCTATGCCTCTCTTCAACCTTTTCGCGCATCGCCGACCCCGCAAGCCCTTGGGTACTGAGAAGCTCGTCAAGTTCTTCAAGTTCATCCCTCTGCTCGCGCTTCTTTCTGTCCTCCATTAGCCCGCCCACTGCAATTAGCTTGTCTGCCAGCCTGATGATGACCGAAAGGTCCTGTTTGAGCAAATGGGGCAGCTGCTCCCACAGTGAAAAGGCTTCGCGCAGCTCATGGTCGGCAGCGAGCTCGACTGCCCGCGACCAGTGTCCAGCGCTCAACCGTACGGCGTCGACGGAATCGTCAGGTGCGGCGCCCTGCTTGACGAGTTCATCATTGATTTGCTCATCTGAAAGCCGGTCGTACCTAAGCACTACAGATCTGGACATGAGAGTTCCCAGCTCAGGCAATTCCATCGAGGCGAGAAGAATAAAGATCGTCGACTCGGGTGGCTCCTCGACTGTTTTGAGCAAAACTGGAGCTGCCCGCTCGACAAGCTCCAACTCCGGAACGATGATTATCCTATACCGAGAACCAGAAGTCGACCGGAATGCGAGCCCGGTGATCTCTTTCGCATCGTCTACAGAGAGGAAAGCCCCCGTACGTTCAAATACGGAAACGTCGGGATGGACGCCGCGTTCTATCGCCCTGCAACTCTTGCATCGACCACATCCGCGATCTTCGCACAAAAGCGCCTGAGCAAAAGCTTTCGCGGCAACTATCGCGCCAGCGTCACGTGCACCGATTATGAAGTAGGAATTCTTGGGGCTCCCGAGATGCATTTCGAGCTCGCCCGCAAGCCGCGCCTGCCCGGGAATCCGTTCAAACAGCTCTCGTATGCCCATGAGCTGGGAAGCTCCTTACCTCTCGCCCAAGTTTTGCTTAACTCTCAGCACCGTCGCGAAAATCTCCTCATGGAGTTCCTCGATCGACAGGGTTGCATCAAGCGATATCCACGAGTTGGTGCGAGCAAGCTCAGCGTAGCCTTGAGCCACTCTGGAAAAGAAATCCGGAGGTTCATGCTCAATTCTGT
>DAHVOF010000219.1 GCA_027318945.1 Actinomycetota bacterium
CAGGACCCATAGGTGGCTCGAATCCGCACCCTGCTGAACCTCTCCAAATATCTGACCGTCCACAAATGATCTGAGCAGAGCTCTCACCTTTTCATCTCTTCGGAACCCGTAGTAGAGATTAACGAGTCGCACGGCTCGACACTTCCGACACCTCAAAGTAATTCCGATCGATTCCACAAGCGAACAATCATCACAGTCGAGTGGAGATACCGCGAGGTGCAGAAAGTTACACGATCAAAAATTGACTGAATGTGCCGTCAAGGAAGGGCTTGGGATCTACATCGAGCACCTTCTCAAACATCGTCGCGTATACGCTGCGAAAATCGGTTGTAAATACCAGGTTGCCCTCTTGGAGTCGGTTGATGTCCGGCGGCTCACCATAGAAGCCGCCCTTCACCGAGGGACCAGCGACGAAAACGTTGTTTGCCCATCCGTGATCGGTCCCTTCGTTCGAGTTCGCATTTACTCTTCGACCAAACTCTGTATACACCATCACAACGGTTCCGTGCCCCTGGGGAGTGCCGTCCAGGGCATCCACAAATGCCGTCACTGCGCTGTCAAGTTGACCAAGCAGCTTCTCTTGGATTGGTTGCTGATTGACATGGGTGTCAAATCCTCCAAGTTCTACGCTGTATACCTGGGGAACAGCTCCAGCGAGGATGAGATTTGCAACGATCGACAGTTGGGTTGCAAGAACGTTAGGGGCTGACTGACCACCTCCTCCGTCAGCGATGGCAAGGGCCTCGCCTCCGTTTACGGCCAAAGCATCGGAACTCGTGCCAGAAAAGTGGAGAGGATCACTTGCAGCTGTCCTAGAAAGCGTCTGACCCAGCTGGCGGCTAAGCTGGATCAAATTCCCGGACGCTGCCGCAGCCTCTTTTAGAAGCTGAGGTTCACCACTGCTAATCTGTGAAAGCGTCGCATAAAGCAGCTGCTCCACTGAATCGCCCGGCAACACCAGCTTCCCCGGCGGAATTGCGGCGCCCTGGACCTTTTCGCCCGTCAGAAGGGTGGGCATAGTCGGCCCTATACTAACCGCCCTAAGTGGTGACGAGTTGGTTGCGTCCAACCACCGGCCAAGCCATCCGGAACTGACCGGCTCGCCCGGAACGCCACTCTGCCAAATATCCATCGATTCGAAATGGCTGAAATTCGGATTCGTGAATCCAACGCCCTGGACTATTGCCAACTTCTTTGAATTCCAAAGTTTCTCGAAACCGTTCATGCTCGGATGCAACCCGAAGCCATCCCCAATGGGAAGAACCCTGGCCGCATCAATTGCAAGCGGCCCACGATTCGCCTGATATACGCCAGATTCGTACGGAATCACCGTGTTAAGGCCATCGTTTCCGCCATATAAAGTCACTACAACCAGGGGCCTAGTGATATTAACTGAGTTCAGCGCGGTCGAAGGCTTTACCACCGACGCCGATTTTGGAGTCGCACCGAAGAAGTCTTCCCACAGACGTGGACCCAGAGTCGCACTGAGGACGCCTGCAGCCCCAAGTCCACCCGCAAGCGCTAAAAACTTTCTCCGGTCGACAAGCCAACCCCCAGATGACGCCTCGTGGGGAGCACTATCCGTGCGATCCTGCCCGCTAGAGCCTTTGTTGTCACAGTTTCCATCAGAGCCCACTGGCACTCCCCATCCAAACCTCAATTTGCGACATATTCCGGAGACACCAGCGCCAACACAACCAGCGTATGCGGATTTGACACCGCTCCTTTTAGAGCAGACAGAGTCGACGAACTCCACCCCGTGATAGAGAGCAGCTGGGCAACCGCCTCGACTCGCGCGGCAGACGGCGCATCGCTAACTAGTGAGATGTCCCCGATAAGGGAAAGTTGATGCGCAAGCCTCCACCGAGCCAACGCGGCCGAAGTCGATAACCAGTACTCATTCTGTGGCCAACCTCCAACACTTGGGGGATCGAATAGCACCTGACCCAGACCGGCAAGGGAATTAATGATAGGTGGTTTTATGGAGGATAGATGGGCTGCAGATACACCCAGAGCCTTCAAAGCACCGACTAAATATTTTACGGGCTGTTTTATAAGTCCCGTTGAAGTTTCGACCGATCGGAAGTTTGGATGCTCAAATATCGTCTTAATTAAATTCGCCATATTTCGATCGGTTAGATATTTCAAAGCGAGATCGCCAACGAGAGGATCAGAGGGCTTGATGGGATATGCGAAGCGGCTCCAGGCCGACGACACCACGAATCTCGCGCATGCGTCAGACGCCGTCACAATGTCTATCACCTCCTTCCCAGTAGAAACTCCACTCTTTCCCAAAAAGATTTGCGGCAGGTTGCTGTGCAGCTTTGGAACTACGGCAAATTCACCGGTCTCGCTGTTTAGATGCCAACCCGTGAATGCCATAGCAGCTGAACGAACATCGAGCTCCGAATAGGTGCCAATCCCCATTGTGAAGCGCTCCATGAGCTCTCGCGCAAAGTTCTCGTTTGGATCAGGCAATTTGTCGGTTCCCGCATCGAGCCAGATAAGCATGGCGGGATCCGTCGATACCGCCATAGTGAGATTCCGAAAATCCCCAGCCCCCTGACTACGAAAAATCTCATTCTGCCTGTACATGTAAAACGGAAACCTTACTTTTGAAATTGCCGTTGGAAAATGGCAGTGAAGAAAGAAGGTGAGTTTCTCGCGTAAAGGATTCGAAGTCGCCACCATCCGTCCCAGCCACCAGTTTGTAAGCTCGACCCTCTCCTGGTAAAGAGTCTGGTTGAATTCATTGATGGCAGCTGGCGTATTAAGCGAACCAGGCTTGTAAAAGGGGGGCTTAAGCATTTCTGGCAATTTGATCGCATCTGCGGCTGGATCCGATTTATACAACCCCTGTAGAAGCCGCGATAGCAACCCGTCGTAGCCGAGTGCTCTCGCGGCAGAGAGCTCCTGTGAAGTGGCTCCGAAACCTGCTCTACGGTACAGCAAAGAAAGTGAAGATTCAGCAATCATGCGCAGTTCGAATCCTTGCCCTCAAAATAGGTGCAGCGGCATTCCCCATTAGAAATGATCGGCCTGCGTAAATTCGAATAACCATAAGAATTACTGAAGATTTGATAAGAGATATTGTTCGAGCAAACCGCGCATGCTCTAATCCAGGCACAAATTACACGCACTTTAAGCTTACTCAGCCCAGCCAGCCTGCCATTATGCGACTGTACAATTAGCGGACCAAGTGAAACAACACAAATTTCGCAGCGGCGTTCTTTGAGTTTGGCTGCAGACCGCTAGGTGGGAGAGTCCCAAGAACTGTCAAAAGCTGGGGCTGGAAAATCTTTCCGGATCGAACTCTTCCTCTTCCTCAATCTCCTCGACACCTGCGAGGCACCACGATGCGTGGCCATTCCGAGAATCACCACCACACTCAACACATCTCTCAACAGGATAGTTAAATGCTCGCTTGGCTTGCCTTGCTTCTTCGTATCGCCTATGACGTCCCTTTTTCACGAGCTACTCCTACGTGGTGACGGTTTGAGGATATACCCAAACATATAGGGCCATCGATCTTGCTAAAATTCCAAACGGTTTGTCGATGACTTGACTTTTGGTTGCTACACATTCATTGTAGTGCAATATTGTGGAACTTTTACCTGCACCACCAAGGTATTCGCGGTCGAGATTATAAATATTTGGGCATTTCTGCCGTTACCTTCCCTTTCCCTCTAAAAATCGCCACCGGCCACTCGGGGTACCCTAATCCAGTATGCGCAAGCAGAAAGGCCGAGTTGGTCCCCATTGCAACCTCCAAGAACCTTTATCAGTCTTGTAAAGTTCTAAGCTATATGGTCATGACCTCTGAATTTGATCCACAGGCAATGATCCTGCGTTTCCAGGAGCGAG
>DAHVOF010000232.1 GCA_027318945.1 Actinomycetota bacterium
CTTTCGAGCGCATCGCCAAGAACATTTTCTAGTTCCTGGCCAGGCTCCAACTTCCACGGGGCCACTTGTTCAAGAAGTGCATTCGTTTCGTGTATGAGCGACCACGTAGCCTCGAGAGCCTCCTGCGGAGCAACCTGCTCCCACGCTAACTGAGCGCGCTGCATCATCGTGGCAGCCAGTTCCGCAAGTGGTGAGTCTTTGACCGGCCTCGGAGCCTTTCCGGCCAGCTTGTTCGCAACGACAGTCGTTACCCGCTGAAGCAGATTGCCAAGGTTGTTTGCGAGGTCGGCATTGTAACGTGCCGTTAGGGCCTCGTAAGTGAAGTCACCATCCGAGCCAAAGTTGGTGTCTCTCAGCAGATAGTAGCGAACTGCATCAAGGCCGAAGTCGTCTACCAGCTCAAGAGGGTCTACCTTGTTACCCGCCGACTTAGCCATCTTTGCGCCACCCACAAGGAGCCATCCATGGACAAAAATGCTGGCCGGCGGGTCGATGCCAGCCGCCATACACATAGCTGGCCACCAAACGCAGTGAAAGCGAATTATGTCCTTGCCGATCACGTGGTGGACTTGAGGCCACCAGGTTTCAAACCTAGTTTCGTTCCGGCCGTAGTCGATAGCCGTCAAGTAGTTGATAAGCGCGTCATACCAGACGTAAAAAACGTGATCACGATCCCACGGAACTGGAACCCCCCAATCGATCGACGTCCTGGTGATGGAGATATCCTGCAAACCCTGCCGAATAAATCCGAGAGCCTCATTGCGCTTGGATGCAGGTCGAACGGCCTCCGGAAATTTCTCATACCAATCAAGGAGCCGTTCGGTGAAAGCCGAAAGCTTGAAGAAGTAGTTCTCCTCCTCCATCACCGTCACTGGGCGCTTGTGAATTGGGCACAAGGAGTCCACCAGCTCCGGCTCCTGGTAATAAGCCTCGCAGGAGACACAGTAAAGGCCGCGATACAAATCCTTGTATATGTAGCCGTTCTCGTTAACAGAACTCAGAAATGACTGTACGGTTTCGTAGTGCCGCTTCTCGGTGGTCCTGATGAAATCGTCATATGAGATATTCAGTTTTCGCCATGCTGATTCAAACCGCGGAGACAACTGATCAGTCCACTCTTTCGGCGACATCCCGTTTTCAGCTGCAGCCTGAGCTATCTTGAGTCCATGCTCATCCGTCCCCGTGAGGAAAAACACCTCTTCCCCGCAGAGACGATGCCATCTAGCCAGCGCATCTGCAGACACCATGGTGTAAGCATGGCCAAGATGAGGAACGTCATTGACGTAATATATCGGCGTAGTTATGAAAAACTTCGACACGACAAGCACCTTAGCAAGAATGAGAGGCCCAAGGATACGTGCCCGTCGCTGAATGTTAGGTGATCAACGTTCATCACCAATAATTCCGGAATCGGCCGCCTGCGGTTCGATCTGATCGATCGACCGTGCGCAGCTTGAAACTCCGTCAAGCCGCCCCATTCCCCGTATGAGCGTCAGCCGCAGGCACGCGGCTAATCGGATAACGACGCAGCGCTTCTTCTTAGCTCAATCAGCATGTCGTAGACTTCGGTCCTCTTTACGCCCGTGATTTCAGCGAGTTCAGAGGCGAGGACCTTTGTTCCAGCTACTTTACTCCCGAGCGCTTTGACCACGAGCTCGAGAATTTCTGCTGAATTCCTAGGAGAATCGATGTCCAACTTCGGAGCCAAGACGACGGCAAACTCTCCGCGGGAGTCCACCGAGCCTAAGCGCGAAATCGCCTCCTCGATGGTGCCGTAGAAAAGTTCCTGATGCAATTTGGTCAGCTCACGGCCTAAAAATACCGAATGCCCTGGGCCATAAACAGATTGCGCATCCTCCAAAAGCTTCGCTACGCGCTTCGGAGACTCGAACAGAACTATCGCCAAGCCGCAAGTTGCGAATCCGTCAAGCGCCCGTTTTCTAGGACCTTGCTTTACAGAAAGAAATCCAGGAAACAAGAAGCCGGACTCGCAAAATCCCGATAAAGATGCGGCGAGAATTGAAGCTGAAGGACCCGGCACGGCATCCACTCGCAGTCCGGCGCTCGATACCGCCTTAACCAGCTTCGCTCCGGGATCCGAAATTCCGGGCATTCCGGCGTCGGTGGTATAGACGACGGTCTTACCAGACCGAACCAGTTCAACTACTTTGGAGCAAAAGTGCTCCTCACGATTGGCATCTACTGACAGCATCTCTTTTCCGGCAATCTGAAGATGCGAGAGAAGGACCCTCAATCTTCGAGTGTCCTCAGCGGCAATGACATCCGCGTCCAAAAGCGTCTGCGAAGCTCGCCGAGACAGATCCCCAAGATTTCCTATCGGCGTCCCAAGCAAAGTAAAGACTCCCTCGAGCGCCTCAGTTTGCGCTGTGACCTCAGGACTTGAGCTCAAATTGATCGCCTTCCACTACGCCGAATCTCCGAATTAACTCGTTGGGAAGAACAATCGTCACTTTGGTCTTCGCCGTTGGAAGCGAAATCCCCAAAAAAGGAAGGCCGGATACTTTTACAGCCTTCAGCATCCCGTCCAGATGAACTACGGCAAGATTACGCCTAGAGCTAAGCACGACGACTGGAAATCTGCCGTAGAGCACGACAGCGTTTGTCCAAGAACGGTCTATCAACCCGGGGAAGATGCGTTTTGCGATTGCTCGCGGCTGAACACATGACGCGAGCACATACCCGTTTCTAACTACCCACAGGACTGAATCCTCGGGCAGCTTTCCGAAGTCTCCGTTAGACGTTGAACCTGATTTCGAGAACATCGCCGTCTTTTACTTCGTAGTCCTTTCCTTCTACACCAAGTTTGCCCTGATTCTTGGCCGCCGTCCATGAGCCAATGCTTAAAAGCTCGTCCCAATGGATCACTTCAGCCCGAATGAAGCCCCGTTGAAGATCCGAGTGGATGACACCAGCGCACTCAGGAGCTTTTGCGCCGGCCCTGAATGTCCAGGCCCTTGACTCTTTGTCGCCAGTCGTGAAGAATGTCCTCCGCCCGAGCATGTGAAATGCGGCCTGGGCCACCCTTGTCAGCGCGCCTTCTCCAAGGCCCAACCCAGAGAGGAGCTCCGCCCGCTCCTCCAATTCAAGCGCCATGGCTTCGGACTCCAGTTGAACGCACACGCCGAGCACATCGATGCTCGCGCCCAAGGCTTCGCGAACTAATGAGCAGATCTGGTCTGATTGGTCCAGCTGATCCTCTCCTAGATTCACTACTATCAGAACCGCCTTATTGGTGAGAAGGAAGGACCCTTTCAGGATCTCCTTGGTCTCGGCGCCAAGGTCGCTCTTGAATATTGGAGTGCCCTTTGTCAGCACATCTATCGCTTTTTCCAAGGCCTCGACCTCGGGCACAACCGAGCTATCGGCTCGTGCAGTCTTCCGGCGTCTTTCGATCAACGACTCGCAAGTCGCGAGATCGGCCATGACGAGTTCCAGCTCCAAAATACCGAGCGCCTCGACGGGATCGGACTCGCCTGGCACATTCCCGTCTTCGAAGGCTCTAAGGACCATGCATAAGGCGTCTACCTCTCTTATGCCGGCCAAAAAACGGTTTCCCAACCCCTCGCCGGCATTTGCGCCTGCGACCAGGCCAGCTATGTCGACAAATTCCACATGGGCATACACGGTCTTCCTGCTTCTAGACATCTGGCTTAACGCGTCTAGTCGCCTGTCCGGCACTATGGCTACGCCGGTGAGGGTCTCCGTAGTAGAAAATGGATGCTGGGCAACGACGGCAGATCCACCTGTAAGTGCATTGAATAGGGACGACTTACCAGAATTAGGTAGTCCGATTAGTCCAAGTTTTTCCACCAAACCAAGGTTAGTCGCCTCGCGCTCGCGCAAACCGCCTCAATAAACGGACCTTTGTGGCGCGTAGTGGAGTCGTCGTGCTCCAAGTCGTTTGTTGATGAGTATGCGGCCGCAGGAGCTTACTCCGGGCCCGTGGAGCAGGAATTGGCGCGCACCAAAATACATGTTGCCAAATCCGCCCTCGTGGAGAGCCGCTGTCATGAAGTGGGTTTTAGCAGCGTAGGCCGTCCCAATGCCGGGTCGGCCGCAAACAGCGACCGTAAGCGCAAATCCTGGCCGAAAATCACTGATATTGCCTGTAGATCACTTTCCACCGGGCTGAGCAATCATCAGCACAAACGTCACCAAGAAAATTACATCAAGTATCATCGCGCCCCGTGCAAGCCTTCGGGCCAAAATCTTCACGTCCGAACCACCTGCGCCCGCACTTACCGCTTGTGCTACACCGCGTTCTGCTGGCCAGACCAAAACCTGCGCGACTCCAATTGCAATAATCCAGGTCCCCAATCCAAATATTATCCATGGTTTAGCAAGTTCTGAGACCCCATGCGAAACCGCAATCATGATTAGGCCAAAGACCGGCACCAGATAAATGAGCTTCTCCGCGTAGAACTTCGGTGAGCTGAAGTACTTTAGCGCGCCTTCGCTGGCAGTTGGATATAGCTGGCTGGCATATAGGCCCGCCAACCCATTCGCTCCAAATCCGCCGATCGCGCAGACTATGTGTGCCAAGAGAAGCACATCGTATACGGGACTTCTGGAGGTTAAATCCACGAAACTCCCTTTTTACGGGATAGCTCAATCACGACGTCAGAAATAACGTCGATGGCATAGTTCACCTCTGCTTCGGTTGTCGTCACACCCAGCGAAAGCCTCAAGGAACCTGATGCCTGGCTCTCGGATTTGCCCATTGCTATGAGCACGTGCGAAGGATTTAAGGCGCCCGAAGCACATGAGGATCCTGCGGATGCATACACTCCTCGAGAGTCCAGCAGAAAAAGAATTTCCTCTGAGTTCAAGCCATCAAAACAATAGTTGCTGATGTTGCACATTTGCGGAGATTCAGCTCCATTAGGCACCACGCCTGCCACGTTAGCAAATAGACCAGCCCTTAGCTTTTCAGTCAGCCGACCAACTCGTTCAACCGTGCCTTTGCGCCCTTCGACGGCATCTCTGAGAGCGGCAGCCATTGCGGCGGCACCGGCAAGGTTAGGGGTACCGGAGCGAAGTTCTCTCTCCTGTCCGCCTCCGTGAAACATCGCCTTCAATGAGGCCGCTTTCCGGGCGACAAGCACGCCGATGCCCTTCGGACCTCCGAACTTGTGGCCCGAAATGGAGACCAGGTCGAATCCGCTGGCCAGGCCGGCCACATCCAAATAGCTGGGAGCCTGCACGGCGTCAGTGTGCAGCAAAGCGGAGGGCGAATGCCTCTTCACAAGCTCGCGAACCTCCGCCAAGGGTTGAATAACCCCTGTCTCGTTGTTTGCCATCATCACCGACACGATGGCGACTCTCTCGCTTTCGCTTTTCAAGACCGACTCGAGCTCATCTAGATCCACGCCACCCGAAGCCGTCACACCAACTACTCTCCCACCGATAGCGTTCATCGATTCGAGAACCGCATGGTGCTCGATTGCACTAGTTATCGCCACCTTGCCGACGCTGGTCGCACCGAAAATGGCTAAATTATCGGCCTCAGTGCCGCCTGAAGTAAAAATTACGTCGTAAGCGGTTACGCCCAGCAAAGCTGCCACATCCTCACGGGAACTTTCCAGGAGGCTTTTGGCCACTCGCGCCATCCTATGTGAGCCCGACGGATTCCCAACGAGTTCGGTCGCTTCAACCTGTGCCCTCAAGGCCGCAGGGTTGATTGGCGTAGTCGCTGCATGATCTAGGTATGCCTCCACACATACGATAATATTTGCCGGCCATGCAGTATCTACGCGTGCGAAAGATCTCCTAAAGTCGCCTGTGCGGATTCGGGGTCGTCAAGTTTTAGAACCATCCACGTGAGATGGTCGAAGGCTCGACTAGGAGCAATCGAATCGAACTTTGGGCCACCGAATTAATTGCAGTGATCATTTAGAAGTCAAGTATTCCCGCGCGGGCCTTGCCAAAAAGGGTCGGGGGCCCTTTCCTCGATGCGGCCGCATAAGTCCAACGGTAGCAAGTTCCAAAAAGTCCGGCTCAAAGTATCATGCAGCGCTTTAAGGTTAGGCCTGCATCAGAGCTGGCTGCGTAACTTCGATCAGCAAATTTTATGCGGCCGCGGAAACAAAACATTTTCACTTAACACAGTTCAGAGCACGTATAACAGTGTTATAACTGACAGAAAGATTACAGTATTGCAACTCGGTTGCAGAGAGATAACCTCGCTATGAATAGTGAACTCAGACTTGACCCGCTGACAGGCAGATGGGTGGTAATTGCCTACGAACGCTCAGCGAGACCCTCCTCCTTCCTTGACCGCGACAAGAATATCCAGAAGGACTCGATAAACGGATGTCCCTTCTGTCCTGGGCACGAAGAGGACACGCCACCTGCGCTCGTTACCTATTCAGAACAGGGCCACTGGCTCCTCCGCGTAGTCCCCAATAAGTATCCTGCCTTCACAGGCAATGAGCCCATGGTCGCCATAACCAAGGGTCCAGTATTTACGACCGCGCCGGCCTCGGGAATTCATGAAGTGATAATCCTTTCCCCTGACCATAACCTCGACTGGTCGGAACTCTCCGATGAACAGGTCAAATTGATCATGCGAGGGATGAGGGACAGGATCGCAGCCCACAGAGACTCTCAGGTCATCAGGTACTCACAAGCGCTAGTCAATTCCGGACGAGAAGCCGGAGCTTCGTTGGAGCATCCACACGGGCAGCTCTTGGCCACATCGTTTGTACCCAGGGAGATCACCGATGAGCTGGCAGGCTTTTCCAGGTTTTTAGGCGGCTGCCTTCTATGCGCGACATTAGAGGCTGAAGAGGCTATTGCGGATCGGACCGTCATGACTGATGCGGATACAGTCACGGTATCTCCATTCTGGGCGTCTCAGCCTTACGAAATGCTCATCATTCCGAAAAACCATGGTGAGCATCTGCATAGAGCAAGCTTTTCGGAGTTGGACTCGATCGCAGTTTCTATCAAGCGAGTTCTTGGCGCTTTGAGATCGCAGTTGGGCGACATAGCCTACAATCTGGTATTCCACTCTTCACCGTACCGCGATCACGGAAGATTTCACTGGCACGTGCATATTCTGCCAAAACTCACGACACGGGCCGGATTTGAGCTTGGCACCGGGGTAATGATCAATATCATTTCTCCGGAAAAGGCAGCCGCTGAACTCAGGCGATCACTTGAGCATCAGGCTTGAAATCTTCAGATGGCGCGGAGAAGATCTAGATTTGGTGAGAAAAATCAGACAGAGAGCAGATAAAAGTTCGGCGTTCCAGCACTAAAGTTGACCACCGCAGTGGATCTCACAGCTGCAGGAGCGGGCAACGCAGTAACACGAGAGCGGAACCCGCATATCTTGTGCAACGGTGCCAACATGAAAATAGATGGCAAAGCGTTCAGGCACCACGCTTTGCAAAGATAGTTTCGCGCCAACAATGTTTTGAACGGCTCGGTACCTTCAAGACCTCGCGCACAGCAATTCGGCACAAAAAGAGCAGCAGGTCGAATCTCTTTCTCCTCGTAAATCGGAGCCGCCACCAAAAAACCAACGAATCCAAATTACGTCTGTTGACCCAGACTTCATGCTCTTCGCGTAGGGTATTCCATGCCAACAAGAAGCCGGGATGCATCCAGCTCTGCTAAAAGCGCAGCTTAGGCAAATGCAGGTGCTACAAGAACGCTTCATGGTGCCCGAGACGTAAGCACTTGGTTTGCTGTTTGGAAAGTTGAGCTTTGAGCTGCCGCCGCTGTTCATGACTGGAATCCATTTGCCAACTTCGTATTCACAAAGCCTCAGAATCTGAAATCTTGGGGTATCCCGCGGCCGCACAACGAAAGCGCCTTGCTTCGGCGTAATCAAAAACGACATATCAGCCAACTGGTTAGCAGCTGCTCCGCCTAAATTAATCTAAAGCGATAGGGGGACAATGGACAGGAACGACACCGCAGTCGTCAACACTGGCGAGGGCTGGCGCAGAGGCGACAGGAAGATTGTTGGACTGTTGACCTTCTCGCATGCGGTTCAACACTTCTATGCCGCTGGACTGGCGCTGACTTATCCGTTTGTAATCGCTCAGTTCCACGTCTCCTACTCGTCTCTCGGATTCGTGCTGGCGATATCAGGCATAGTAGGAGGCCTGCTTCAAGGAGCTGCCGGAATCGCCAGACGGTACTCCGCGCGCTTTCTTCTCACGGGCCAGAATTTGTCGCTGGCCGTCGCCACGCTTCTGGGAGCGGTATCGCCAGGCTTTGCGTTCTACGGATTCATGCGCTTCATGGGAGCGCTAGCCCTCTGGCCGCAACATCCGGTTGGTTCTGCGTATTTATCAGAGATGTTCCCGAAGAAAAAGGGTACGGTCCTCTCTTGGCATACTACGGGCGGCACGATCGGTACCCTTCTCATTCCGATCGCGACGACTTCAATCATTGCGAATTATGGCTGGCGAACCGCACTAGTCGCACTTTCAATTCCGATGGCAATCGGCGGCTTTGTGATTATCGGCAAACTGCCGTTAGAGCCTAGTCACGTGAAAAAGTCGGATGCCGATGGGATGACCAGTCGGCAACCGGGTGATCCGTCAATGCTGTCGCTCGTTACTAAGAACAAATCGGCGATGATGGTGATTGGTGCATCGACCGTTTCCGCGGCCGGAAGGGGCTTGGGAGTGCTTAGCGCGTTCGTTCCAATCTACCTCAAGGATGGTGCGCATTTATCGACGGTGACACTGGGACTGGTATACACGGTTCTTGTGGCTGGCGGGGTGGTAGGTCCTCTGATCGCGGGATGGCTATCCGATCGCATCGGTCGAAAGGGTGTGCTGATCTCTGCATACCTTGGTGGGGCGGCAACAATGATCCTCTTCGTGCAGCGATACTCCTCGACATGGGCGCTCGCAGGTATATCGCTAATAATGGGACTCCTGGCATATTCTGAATCACCATTGATTCAGTCATTGTTTGCCGACTCCATAGGCGCAGGACAAGCGCGAGCCACTTTCGGAATCTTCTTTGCTATCGCTTACGGAGTGGGAGCCATTTGGCTTGCTTTGATTGGCGTGATTATCGATCGCTACGGCTTCCGAGCTGCGTTTTACGTGATGGCCGGCTCGTTCGTAGTGTCCGCCATCATGATCACCCCGAAATTCGTCACATCATATAAACCCAATTCCAGTATCTGAGCGGCTAGGGCGCGTTCCCCTGGTGCTCTTCAAAATAGGAATTGGCCTTGAACTGGGTATAGACCTTGCGGTCTTGCTCGCTCATATCTTCACCTGCCGTCCAATCGACGTTATCGTAGCCATTCGATAGCACCTCGTTGCAGCTTTTGCAGACTGCGTCGACTGAAATCTCTGATCCACAATCCTTGTGAACAATGCAAAGCGGATGCTCGTCGCCCTCGAAAGTGTGCTTATCGCCCCATTGCTTGATAGCGAACAGAACGATCTTTAGGTCCTTCCCGCTTTCAGTAAGCACGTACTCGTACCGCTTGGGCCTAGCCTGATACAACTCGCGTTCGAAAATACCGAAATCCGTCAAACGCCTAATTCTCGCTGAAAGGATATTGCGCGCAATTCCCAAATGCTCCTGGAAGTCATCAAAGCGTCTTACACCCATGAACGCATCACGCACTATCAACAGCGTCCACCAGTCACCTAAAATTTCGAGACTGCGCGCCATCGATGAACTAGAATTTTCAAAACTTGTACGACGCAAATAGCACTCCCCTGTTCGTCAACCATCTTCAAGCAGATCTGAAACCTGCCACCCCCCCCGATATATCCCGTTGACCCTCACCGATGGCTCTTGCGTTCACGTGAGAGAAACTTATTTCCAAGATACTCAAAAGCTTCTTCGTCGGCAATCGTGATGCCTATTAGCACAAGCAGTCCTCCGGCAACAACATTGAGAGTGACGGTACCGCCGAACAGCATCCACGCGATCACGGCGGCAAATATTGGCTCCGACGAAAAAATGACCGCAACCTGAGCTGAGGGCACGATGGTCTGAAAGTGATTCTGTGCCCATAGCGCAATAGAGGTTCCCAGGATGCCGTTAAACAGCACCGCTAAAATTATTGGAAACGACGTCAGCACCTTCAGCCCGCCAACGCCGCCATCGCCTGCGGTGAGCGACAGAGCTGTGGAAATCACCGCCATCGTCGCTATCTCTACGAATGCCAGCCACATGGCATCGATTGAAGCCATGATCCTCTCGACGGCCACAATATCCACTGCAATCAGAAAGGCCGCAAGCAGAACCGCCGAATATCCCGACATCGGAGAAAACAGGCCTCTCCCGCCAACGATACCGAGACCCGCAATGGTAACGGCTATTCCAAGCCATACCTGTCTTGAAACGCCCTTTTTGAACAGAACCAATGTGATCACTGGGACCATTGCCACGTTGGTCCCGGTGATGAATCCAGTAGCAGCCGTTGTAACGGTTTTCAGGCCCAGCGACTGAAGAAAAAATATCCCGTAGAGAACTCCGCCGAGCAAAACCGCCAGAAGCGTATTTCCAGCACTGATTGGAGCGCTTTTCTTTCGAGACAAAAACGGTACCAGTGCCAGGGTAGCGACTATAAATCTAAGCGCGAGAAAGCTGTTGACGCCAACTACCGCCAAAGCTTCCTTCGTGAATGACAGGGTAGCTCCCCAAACGCCAGCTACGATCAGCAGGCCGACCGCACCGAGTCCGGATCTTGACATTTTAATACCCATCTCAGCACAGCCTGAAACAGGGCCCGGCGCAGGTCATCCGCGCCTCCAGCTGATGGCTATTCTCCTAGGAAAACAGCCTTGCCGGGACCGTTCGTGAGAAACGAGCTAACTCCGATTTGCGCGTCCTTCGTCCCAAAGACTTCGGAGAACACCAAACGCTCGACATCCAGCCCATGCTCCAGCGTTCCCGCCAAACCGGTATCGATAGCCTTCTTCGCAAGCCCCTGCGCAATGACGGCCCCTTTGGCGAAGCTGACGGCCCATTGATACGCTTCCGAAAACACTTTTTCGGGCTCACACACCTTGTCCACAAGTCCGATCTCCAGCGCCTCCTGGGCGGAGACTGCCCGGCCGGAATAAATGAGGTCCTTGGCTTTGGCAACTCCGACCAACCGCGCGAGCCTTTGTGTCCCTCCCCCTCCGGGTATGAGGCCCAGAAGGATCTCAGGCTGGCCAAGCCTTGAGTCGGTCGCCGCCACCCTGAAATCGCAAGCCATTGCCAGTTCGCATCCCCCGCCCAGGGCAAAACCATTGATTGCGGCAATCGTCACTCTGGGGAGGCTTGCAATTTTATTTAGCACTTGATGAAACATTCCGGCAGTTCCTACCGCCTCTGCCATGCCGGCGAACTCAGTAATGTCTGCACCCGCAGCGAAAATGCGCTCACCACCGTGTATGACCACGGCGTGTGGTGGCGCCTCCACCAACTGGTCAGCAATTTCGCCGAGCTGTCGTAGCAGCTCCTTAGACAGGGCATTCGCCTTAGGCCTGTTCAAACGAACGACAGCGACCTTGTTTGAGTCGATCTCAACACTTACGAACTTCTCTATATCAGACATGTCACTCCTTTGATCAAACACACTTCATAAGGATTCGGGTCCCTTTTCCTCTTCAAAGCCGAGGAGATCCGATGCGATTGAGTACGGATCTATCTCACCACTCACCATCTCGGCCTTCCTCGCTTGAAATGACGGATCCGCTAACAATTGATCAACTTTCCTACTAACTTCAGCATGCACGATGCGGGTAAACTCCTCGAGGATTCGAGCCTCCCTCTTCCTTCTACCCGCTCCACTTCGCTCCAAGTAATCGCGATGAGACTCGATGGCATCGAAAGCGTCTTCGATCCCCTTTCCCTCAGTCGCGACCGTTTCGATAATCGGGGGAACCCAGCCTTCAAAGGTAGACATTTCGAGCATGAGCTCAAGATCCCGCCTCGTCTCTCTCGCGCCGTCTCTATCGGCCTTGTTAATTATGAATACGTCTGCCACCTCCATCAGGCCGGCCTTGTTGGCCTGGATCGCATCGCCCCAACCAGGTGTCATCACTACCACAACGGTGTCGGCCGCCCCCACCACCTCCACCTCGACCTGTCCGACGCCTACGGTCTCGATGAGAACGTATGGAAACCCGACATGGGCCAGGAGCCGCGCGGCATCGGGAACAGCGAGAGCCAATCCTCCCAGATGCCCCCTCGTGGCCATGGAACGTATGAAGACGCCTTGATCCGTCGCATGCTCCTGCATTCTGACACGATCGCCCAGAATCGCACCGCCTGAGAATGGCGAGGTCGGATCGATCGCTATGACCGCCACCTCCTGGGATCGCGCGCGCACCTGCGAGATCAGACGATCGGTAAGTGTGGACTTGCCTGCCCCAGGCGATCCTGTAATCCCCACCAGATAGGAGTTGTCACCTTGACCCCAGGTCAACCTGGCCAATTCACGCGCCCCGAAGCCGCCCCTTTCCACGATGGAGATAAGCCTGGCCAAGGCGACTCGGTTCGACTGCTTTGCTTGCACCAATAACTGCGCGGGATCATCGACTCTCAATGGCTGTTGACTCCTGAAATTACTCACAACTACATTTCACGTTACTTGAAAGCCCCCACCCAGATCCATTTCTGCAGAGCTAAAGTCGCTCGATGTCCGCCCCGACGGCCTTCAGGCGCCCCGGAAAATCTTCGTAGCCCCTTTCGATGTGTGAAGCCCCGAGTAACACCGTCTCTCCGTCAGCCGCGAGCCCGGCAAGAGCCAAAGCTGCGGCGGCTCTAATGTCAGTTCCCTTGACTTGAGCGCCGGACAGCCGCGGGACACCGCGTATTACGGCGTGATGCCCCTGTGTCCTAATATCCGCACCCATTCTGCGCAACTCATCCACATATTTAAATCTTCCCGAAAACAGGTTTTCAGTTACAATCGATACGCCTTGGGCGACGCTCAAAAGCGTGACCATGAAAGGCTTGTAGTCCGTCGCAACTCCGGGATAGGGAAGAGTTGCCAGATCAGTTGCTTGCAGCCTCTCCCTGCAGATCACGTTGAGCCCTTCGGAGGTATGGGTGATTGTCAACCCGATCGCGGAAAGCTTCTCCAAGACCATCTCCATGTACAGGCTTGGCGCACCGATGAGGTTCACATTCCCACCAGCCAGGCCAACTGCGGCAGCCATGCTAGCTGCTTCAACACGGTCGGCTATCACCCTGTGACGAGCGGGCATGAGTTCTTCCACGCCGTGAACTTCGATTCGGGATGTTCCAGCACCGGATATCTTTGCGCCCATGCCGTTGAGCATCCGGGCGAGATCAATTATCTCCGGCTCTCTGGCAGCGTTTTCGATGACAGTCGTCCCTTTTGCAAGAGCGGCGGCCATGAGAACGTTGTCCGTTGCGGTGTGGGATGGAAACTCGAGAACGACTTGAGTCCCGACCAATCCAGGAGTAGCCGCCGAAATATATCCATGCGCGGATTCGAAGCGGACTCCCATGGCCTCTAGGGCGTTCAGGTGGAAATCAATCGGGCGATGGCCGAAGTCGTCACCGCCGGGCACGGAAACCTCGCATCTGCGGTATCTTGCCACAAGTGGACCCATAACCACGATCGAAGCTCTGATCTTCTCTACCAACTCGTACGGAGCTCTAGGCACGAGATCCGCTTCGTCGGGTACCACGATGGTCAGCTTGCCGTCGTCGATCTGGGAAACCTCGACGCCCATAGATCGCAGGAGATCCGACATTATAGCCACGTCAGCTATATCCGGCACGTTCTCGATCAAATGCTTCCCAGACGCCAGGAGAGTCGCCGCCATCAGCTTGAGCACGGAGTTCTTCGCGCCCTTTATTGAAATGTCCCCCTCAAGAGGGCGACCAGGTCGAATTATCAGCGCATCCTCGTACAATGGGCCTTCCCGGGTGGAGTAACATTCGTTTAGCTGCTTCAATGAATATAGACCATATCTGGCGACATGGGGCACAATGAAGCCCAGTGAGAGACGATGCGCGAAAGACAAATTTCAAACAGTTTTAGCGCCTCAGAACTTGCGGGCTACGATCAAGAGCTCTCCGGAATCGTCAAGGAATCCAGAAACGGCTCGTCCAGGACGTTCACGTCCGATAGATCGATTTTCGATCACTACGAACGCACGCTGAACCCGGTTTCGGACACCCAGTGGCGAGAAGATATCCGGTTCACGCTGTACATTCCCGCCATCAGTTGGTTGCTCGCAATCGGCGTCAAACACCAATTCGGCACTTTTCACAAGAGAAATCGTTATCCGTTCTGGCATCCACCGACTCAGTTGGACGCGGAAACGCTTCGGACCGTCTGGGCACTCATAGGCATGTCCTTTTTGAACAGCTATTACGCGACGCTCTTGGGCCAGCTGTTGACTTTCATCGCTAGCGAGTTCCGCAATACGACCGCCGCGCAAGGAATCGTCCTCGGGGTCTCCCGGCTGGACATACTCCCAGCGATGGTACTTCTCATCTTGGCGGACAGGATCGGGCGGAAAAAGATCATACTTTTTTCCACGGCAGCCGGGGCAATCTTTTCCGCACTTGGATCCATCGTCCCAAATATCTACTTTCTCGCAGCCGACCAGATTGCCGCAAAGGCGTGCGCGACCGCGTCAATTCTCCTCATTTCGATCATCTCGTCTGAAAAAGTGCCTTCAAATGCTCGAGCTTGGTCTCTGGCCGCGCTTGTGATAGGGTCTGCCTCCGGCGCAGGCGTCGCAGCAGCAATGCTGCCTCTTGCCGGTCTGTCAAGGGGCTCCTGGAGAATCCTATTCGCGGTCTCCATACTCGCTCTTTTCGCGATCAAACCGTTCTCCAGACATATCAAAGAGTCGCAACGCTTCGAGGTCCTGACTCACGAACCGCGCCAAGAACCTCGGATAGCTAGGTCACGGAAAAACCGCAACGCGCTCATCCTCCTCTCTGTATCGACTTTCCTTCTCAACGTTTTCTACATTCCCGCCTCACAGTTCCGAAACGAATTCCTCAGCCACGACAGGGGTTTTTCCGCCGGCGCAATCGGAATTTTCACTATCGTCACCGCTGCACCGGGAGGAATAGGGCTGGCCCTTAGCGGTAGGCTCTCGGAAACAAGGGGGAGAAGATTCGTAACAGCCGCCGCTTTAGTACTAGGCACGGGAGGGCTAATGCTCGGATTCCTATCACACGGGATCTGGATTTGGGTCTGGGCCCTCCTCGGCTCGATCATCGCGCCCGGGGTAATACCCGCTCTCGGTGTCTACCTTACAGAACTATTTCCGACAAGGTACCGAGGCACTGCCAACGGGATAATCGGCATCTGGGCCAGGTTGGGTTCGATCGCGGGGGTATTGGCAGTTGGATTCCTCGGCTCGACATTGTACAACCAGGTCGGCACGCCACTAGCCCTTATGGGCTTGGGGCCGCTTTTGCTCGCAATCCTTGTTGTCGTGCGCTTTCCCGAGACTAAAGGCCTTCAGCTTGAAACAATCAATCCCGAAGACTCCGCCTTTCACGAAGATTGAGCTTCGATCATCGCCGCCATGCGGCGGAGGAACGCCTCGTATGCGGCAAATTCGCGCTCGATAGCCTCCGGCGACGAGAAACCGTGTCCTTCTCCGGGGAACAGGATGAACTCCAAGTCCTTTCCAAGAGCACGAGCTTCCTCCGCGAACTCTACAACATGACGATGATCGACCACATTGTCGGAATCTCCGTGCATCAGCAAAATTGGGACGTTATCGAGCTCGGATGCAGACACCGAACGCTTATTGTAGAGCTCGACTTCAGAGGGAAGCAGACCTAGCAGCCTATCGAAATAGCGGGATTCAAGCCGGTGAGTATTTGCCGCCGATCCGGCCAGGTCGATCAACGGATATTCCGCTATTGCGCCGCAAAATAGCCCCCTCGTAAGGCACAGGCTCCTCAATGCCGAATACCCTCCGGACGACCCTCCATTGAGCACAATTGAACCGGGACTCGCCTTGCCTTGGTCGACAAGGTCTGCCAGCACGCTGAGAAGGTCTACAATCTCGTACACGCCGAAGCCACCATTCAGCGCGTTGCGAAACTCTTGCCCCCATCCAGCTGAGCCGCGATAGTCGAAGGCGAGAACCTGAAATCCCGCTTGCACGAATGCAAGATTGCGCGGTGCGAACGTAACCAGAGCCTGTTCGGTGGGGCCGCCGTGAAATGTCGCAATCGTGCCCAACGGCTCCCCCGCCCCCTCCGGACGGTAAATCCGGTAATGGATGTCCATTGGTTCCACGGAAGCAAGTTCCTTCCTGTGCTCCTCATCAATTAAGTAATGGAGCAAGTCAGAATACTTGGCCGTGGCTATTTCGGGCTCGACCGATGCGAAAGCGTGGAATGCCTCGGAATAGGCCTGTTCCAAATAGCTCCGCTCGCCGGTCGAGAGATCGTATGTGACTATCGCATTTGGCGTCTTCGCCCCCGATCGGACAGCGACAAGGGCGTTGCTGGCAACGCTCATTCCAAAGTGATGCGCCTTACCGATCTCTACCTGCTCTCCGCTTTGCAAGCCAACCCCAACAAGTCGGCCATGACCAGCTTCATTACGGGAGAAATACATGATTGAACTGTCTGACGAAAAAGAGTACGTCCGGTTTCCATTGCCCCATGGAGGGCCGGCATGCTCTAGAGCGTCATCGGAGACGAGCTCCGCGGTCCACTGCTGAAGATCTGCCACCCAAAGGCGTAGATACGATGAGGTTTCCGCCATGAAACCGAGCTTTTCCCCCGA
Source organism: Actinomycetota bacterium (assembly GCA_027318945.1). Classification (GTDB taxonomy): domain Bacteria; phylum Actinomycetota; class Acidimicrobiia; order Acidimicrobiales; family Acidimicrobiaceae; genus SCQM01. The sequence goes on from DAHVOF010000232.1 coordinate 16,754, forward strand.
TGGAGAAAATCTTGGCTGGGAGACAAAATAGTCCCCACCTGCACATATTAAAATCTCCGGAGAGGCTCCTCCCTCGAGCTGTGTGCAGACGATCTGGCTCTGCTGCCACGGCATGTCCGGAAGCGCCCATTCATGCCACGCCACCTGCTCACCGTTTGACGATATGGTCACGTCAAAGACAAAATCAGGCCTATTTTCGACAAAATGCCGAACCCTACCAGGCAAGCCATGAAAGCTCCTCAACACCCTCGGATACTCCGAGACAACAATGGGCTTAGCTTTCCCCTGAGTGGCAAAGACCGCTACCCGGTCACCGAATACGGTTGCCGCGATTCGGCAACCGTTTCCGCTGAGGGTGATCTGGGAGACTCCGGGACCGTCATAAACAGTGCAAACCTCCCCCGAGACGAGATCTATTAGAGAGATTCCCCCAGTGACTGTAACAAAATAAAGTCTCCTGCCATCAGGTGCGATCTGGGAGACACCCCCTCCAAAAGGATGCGGCGATCGCACGGGCACTTCATACACAACCTTCGTGAGGTTTTCCCCCATCTCAACAACTACGATTTTCGACTTTCCCGAGGACTTCAGCACATACGCCGCGTACCGCCCATCTGGTGTGAGCTGGGGATCTGCGACAGAATCCTGGTGCGCGAAATCAAATGGGGTCAGCTCGGCATCACGTCTCATAGTGACGAAGCTAGCGCCTTCTCAATATTTGAGCGACACTCAGATTGCCAGTGGCTCGCGCCAGCTTCCAAACACCTCTTCCAAGGCATTCATCACCTCGCCCACCGTGGCGCGAACGCGAGCGGCTTCTACGAGCAAGGGCATAGTATTCTGCACTGGATCAGATGCCGCAGCCCGCAAAGCTGAAAGAGCCTTCCGAACGCTGTCGGAATCCCGCTGCGATTTCACCTTGGCCAAGCGCCGCTTCTGTTCGGCTTCGACCTCAGGTCCTACGACAAGGATCGGTATCTGGTCTTCGTCATTGCCTTCGGTAAATGCGTTCACTCCAACGACAAGCCGCTTCGCAGCAGAGATCTTGCGCTCGATCTGGTAGGAAGCATTTGCAATCTCGTTGACGAAATAGCTATCTTCGATCGCAGCGTATATCCCTTCCAATATCGAACCCGAACCAAGCTCATCCAAATGGGCAAAGATCATCTCAGCTCGAGCTTCGATGTCATCGGTGAGAGCCTCCACATAATAGGATCCCCCCAAAGGATCGGCCACATTCGGAACTCCCGTCTCATACCCGATCACCTGCTGAGTGCGAAGAGCGATCCTTGCCGCCTTCTCGGTCGGTAAAGCGAGGACCTCGTCCATCGAATTTGTGTGCAGCGACTGAGTCCCTCCCAACACGCCTGCAAGAGCCTCGATAGCGGTCCTTACGATGTTGACCTCCGGCTGCTGCGCCGTCAGCGAAACTCCCGAAGTCTGCGTGTGGAACCTAAGCTGCATCGACCTTTCGCTCTTGGCGCCGTACCGATCGCGCATCCAGCGAGCCCAGATTCTGCGCGCGGCCCGAAACTTGGCAATCTCCTCGAAAAAATCAATATGCGAGTTGAAAAAAAATGAGAGGGTTGGCGCAAATGAGTCGACATTCATGCCTGCTGCAATACCTGCCTCGACATATCCGAATCCATTGGCCAGGGTGAACGCAAGCTCCTGAACGGCGGTAGAGCCCGCCTCTCTGATGTGGTATCCCGACACCGAAATCGGATGCCACTTCGGCATTTCAGACGTGCAATAACGGAACGTGTCCACGACCAAACGCACCGACGGCCTTGGCGGAAACCTGTACTCCTTTTGTGCCTGATACTCCTTCAAAATATCATTCTGGAGCGTCCCTCCGAGCAGCTTGCGCTCTATTCCGCGCTCCTTCGCCGCCTCTATGAACATGGCCAAAATGAAAGGCGCCGGAGAATTTATTGTCATTGAGGTGGTGACCTTCGAAAGGTCTATCTTCTCAAAGAGATCGAGCATGTCCTCCACGGTGTCGATTGCCACACCACATTTGCCGACTTCGCCCTCTGACTTCGGATCGTCGGAATCCCGTCCCATCAATGTGGGCAGATCGAACGCGGTAGAGAGGCCGTCTCCGCCAGCCTGGAGAATCTCATGAAATCTGTGATTCGTTTCGATCGCCGTTCCAAAACCGGCGAACATTCTCATAGTCCAGAGCTTGGAGCGATACATCGAAGCGTACGGGCCTCTTGTATACGGGTAATCTCCTGGAAGAGCTTCAGATAGTTCACCAGCTGTTTCACCATCAGGATCTAAAGCGCCTTGCCGCCCGTAGACTGGCGCAATCGGCACGCCCGACATCGTTTCGAACTCGTCATGGCGCAAGGTCGAAGCCTTGTACCGCTCCCTCCAAGAACTTGACATACTCACAATTCTAATAACAAAGACAAAAAACCATACGGATCCAAACGATTTTTGACGAATGACTCATAAGGCCAGTCCAGAGGTGCTGTCAATACTGATACAGTGGCTATTCACCTCTGAAGAATCGGCTGAAGAAATCGAGCGGACGGTATCAGATAGCCGATGTTTCTTTCCTCGGCTCTTTGGTATGCGGTCATCGCGATGGCGGCGAATTGAATGCCCGTCCCGTGGCCTATATAGCAGGTGATCTGATCTGAGAACTGCCTCCCCGGATGAACTCCAGCAATTACGTCTGCCAAAAATGGATAGCCCTCCCACGCATGACCGGGATGCTTCCACCATCCGTCCGCAGTCTCGTTGAGCTTACGGTAGCGGAGGTCTCCGACTACGACATGAACCGTATCTCCTGTGCTCCCGACAACCACCCTGTCGCACCGGTCAAGCACCGCTAGATCCACCTCCTGCTTCTTGATGCAGTTGATGTGGATTCCGGGACGAAGCCATTCTGGTTTGATGGTCGGAAGCAGGGTATTCGTCGCCGAGACGATGATCTCGGCCGACTCGACCGCCTCGTCGGACGTTGCCGCTGCTTCGACCGGACACCCAGTGACCTTGGCCATCCTCTCTACAAACTCGTCCAGATGGTCCCTATTGGGACTGAAGACCCTTGCGCTAATGTCGGGCCACAAGGCTGCCAGTGCCCGAAACTGCGTATCGGCTTGATAGCCGGTTCCGAGAAGGCCGACCCGGCGATTGTCCGGGTTTGAGAGGTACTTTGCAGCCAAGGCGCTTGTCACACCCACTCTGAGCCGCTGCACTTCGCCGTCGGTCAGGATAGCGAGCAGCTCGCCGGTGGAAATTCGGTAAAGCATGAGCAGTCCGTTCTCCTTGCCTATCCGCACCGAGTCCTCTTGGGACTTTGTGAGCTTCTCGCGACGAGTGTCGCCCTCATCTCCCGGGGCTCTGAGAAGATCAGAGTCGACTCTCAAGCAAGCGGCATCCAAAGAGGGAACCACCCCGCTCATCGATTTGAATGAATTAACGGCATTAAAGGCTGGTGCGCTAGATAGCACGTCATGGCGACGCACGCTGGCCGCGTTTCCATTCCCCAGATCCCTGAAAGCGGTTTCAAGAGGCCCGAAGCAGCTCTCGACATCTACGAGCGATGCAACCTCTTCATTGTTCAGAAGTCTTACATGATCAGCCATTGTCTCCCCCTTGACAGCCTCTAACGTATGAACGCAATCAGATCTGAATATATACGTGCCCGGCCATCATGTCATTACGCGCGACAAAGCAATCCGGGCGAGCTCGGCTGAGCCGTTAGCTGCATCTGGATTAAAACTGCGAAACCAAAAAGCCGATCCTCCCACATCATGTTTTAACGATCCGCTCGGCACCTGCGCCTTTCGAGCCCCAAAATACAAAAGCTGCAGCGTGGCATAGGCATTCTAAGATGAATAGGGGCAAGATCCACCTTCGCGAGGCGCGCGGAAACGCAGGCAACCTGGGCAACTGCCACGATTCCTCCATACCGCTTGGATTAGGTTAATGCCGAGCAATATTTCTTGAGAGAACAGTAGCCCAGATGCCCGCGCCACGCTTCCAAGAATGCCCAAATACCGCTTGACGTTCACTCTAAACGAACGTTCTTGGCGAAATCGTAGTCTTCCTTCTTGTTGGCTTCGAACTCCCAAACAACACGACCCGGCAAACCGACGGAATTTGAAACATTCTGCTCTAGGAACCCGACAATCTCGCGCATGGCATCTTCTGCCGCCGCCTTTCGGTACCGTCCAGGCATAGTGCTATTCAACCAGCCATGTGGAGCATCTTCAAAAATCTTGATTCTGTAGCTTTTCCCGCGCTCCTCGAGAGCATTGCGAAGATTCACGACAGCTGGTATCGAAATCGAGTGGTCGATCTCGCCGTAAAGTCCGAGAAAAGGAGCGCTTAGCTCATCCAAGACGTCCTCCATCCGCTCCGGCCTGCGATCAGACTTGTCCCAGTCGCTTATTCCCCCGTAAAGAACGACACATGCGTCCAACGGACGCTTCGCACCATAGATCATCGAGTAGCGACCGGTTTGGCAAACTCCGATCATCCCCAGCTTCGTCGAATCCGCGACTGGCTCGCCGGAAAGGACCGACACCACCTCGTCAAGACGCTCAAGGATGAACGGGTCCGAAGGCGTTGCCTTGGCTGCCCCGGCATGCAGAGCGGCTTGATCCTCCATGTAGTAAAAAAGATCGGGCGTAGCGACACAGTAGCCCTCGGAAGCAAGCCTGCGGGCAAGATCACCGGTATGCTGGACAAGCCCATACCGCTCGTGAAGGAGAATCACGCAGGGCAGTACTTCAGCTGGCGCCTCTGGAAAATAAAGCGTAACGGGCATTCCGGATTGACTTTCATAAACCTTGGTATCGATTTCCATCAATTGCCACACCTCCACTGGTAAAGATCCGGGCCGCGCTTTTCCATTTCATGGGACAATGCTCGCGATAACCTGGTCAACAGTCCTGACTCGGCACATCCTGGGAAACACGTGGTCGAGAAAGAACTCTTTCTGCATCTCGAAGCCATGGCATGCGTCTCGGACGACCGTAACCTGGTAATCCATATCGCGTGCAGCGTATGCCGTCGACGCCACTCCAACATGCGTCGAGCCCCCGACGAGCAGGATCGTAGTGATCCCCAATGATCTCAAAGTTACATCGAGCGCTGTCCCAGCAAACGCCGACCACCTATGCTTCGGGATATCGAAGTCGCTCGCCGAGAAGTCCAGCTCTCTGAGCGGCATGAGCATTGCCGATCCAGAACCATGCGGGGGGACAATGGGAGGCTTGTTTTTCGGCCCCCATGGCCTGAACCGGGAATCCGTATCTGACATTGTCAGAGCAAAATCCCTGCCGTCGGAACGATGGTCGGCGCGGGCGAAAAAGATTGGAAGCCCTGCCCTCCTGCAGGCCTCCACAAGCTTCACGACCCTGGGAAGGGTCCCCGCCTCCTCTATCGCGGAGCGATAGCATTCGAGCATGTCGAAAATTACAAGCCCTGTATCGTTCTTGAAGAGTTGATCATCGCCATAAGCAACTTTCCGCGCCTCTCTCCCCATGCAAGCCTTCTTTCTAAACCTGAGTCAAAACCATAAATGGACTTATTTCGCCACTCCCGGTAGATAGTGTTGCATCGCATCAAGCAATAAATTGCTAGTTTGCGGTCCCTAAAGCTCCGAATTGGCCCGTTGCCCCCCATTCCGGGCATTTGCGAAAATCCTACTAGGGCAGGCTCATCCGTTGCTACCGGGCGCGCCTCAGGCATGTCCGATTTGCGTGGCAAACCCATTCTGCAACGCGGCGGATGTAGTCAACCACGCTGCAAGAGAGATAGATCAAAACCTCCATCGCCTGAATAGGGCCATAAGGCAATAGGCGATGTTCCCTGAAGGGGCAAATGCCATCCCTATTGCACCTTTAACCTGAACATTTCCTGATAAAAATCTAAATACTTTCTGGAAGCAATGTGCGAAGGCGAAACAAATGATGAAAGTTCCACAAAGTTGTTATATCGTCTAAAGCAATGAATTCAAAACCGCAACCTCCAGATCGAAACCTCGCGCTTGAACTCGTGCGTGTCACCGAGGTGGCCGCTCTTTCCGCTTCCCGATGGATGGGGCGCGGTGACAAGAATGGCGCAGACAATGCCGCCGTAGAGGCCATGAGAGCCGTCCTCCACTCAGTTCCTATGGACGGAATCGTCGTCATTGGAGAGGGCGAAAAAGATGAAGCGCCCATGCTCTACAACGGCGAGCGGATAGGAGACGGATCGCTTCCGCAGGTCGACGTTGCGGTCGATCCAATTGACGGCACAACCCTAACCGCCATGGGCAGGGGGGGCGCCCTTTCAGTGATTGCCGTCTCCGAGCGAGGAACGATGTTCGATCCAGGCCCGTGCTTTTACATGGAAAAGATAGCGGTAGGCCCAGAGTGCGTCGGAGTAATTGATTTGAATCTCAGCCCTACTGAAAATCTCGCAGCTGTAGCCAAGACCAAAGGAGTAGGGGTAAACGACCTAACTGCGGTAATTCTCGACAGGGACAGGCACAAAGAGCTGATAGCTGAAGTTCGCGCCGCAGGCGCAAGAATTCGGCTTATCACAGACGGGGATATCGCGGGAGCAATAGCAACCGCGTGGCCGGAATCCGGATCAGACATTCTCTTCGGAATTGGCGGAACCCCAGAGGGCATAATTGCAGCGGTTGCCCTCAAATGCATGGGCGGTGAGATCCAAGGACGCCTTTGGCCCAGAAATGACGAGGAAAAAAAGCTGGCTCAGGCTCAAGGATATGACTTCGACCGGGTTTTAACGATAGACGACCTAGTCAGATCCAAGAACTGCTTCTTCGCCGCCACGGGCGTGACCGATGGAGAACTAATGCGCGGCGTCCGATTTGGTTCGAACGGGGCATACACCCACAGCCTCGTGATGCGTTCTAAGTCTGGCACGGTGCGCAGAGTCGATGCCCATCACAAGCTCGAAAAACTCCAGGAATTCAGCGTCATCCCGTTCTCGTAACCGATCAGCCAACTTCCGCCGGAAGCGGGCCGTGCTCCACATTTCTCGAGAAATCCCCTGTCTGCACGGGATGAAATCGCAAATACCGTCTCCACCTGGCAAAGCTGAAGCTGATACAACAGTTCGCCGATAGCTAAGGAGCCTATTCCCAGCCGTTGGAGATCGCTCCGGACTACAACAGCCCTTATCAGGGCGATGGTCGAATGGAAAGCTGAACTCGCGCAAGCGATCAGCTGACCGTCATGGTACAGGGAGACCGCAACGTGCCGTTGACCATCAAAACGCAAGCGCCTATCAGCATGCGGATAAAAAAGTGACTGAGATGCGCCTTCAGTGGCGACGAAGTCATACAGCGCCAAATCCCCGCCGCTATGGGGAAAGACCTCTACCGAGAGTCCTCCCCGGTGTACCTTTCTTGCTGGCTCAAACCTGAACTCGCCCGACACCTCCCAGTAACCCTGCGTAGAACTGACCATCATCTCGAATGAGCTAGCGCGATGTTTGAACAGAGGCGCCTTGATGACCTCTAGAGCCCCGAAAACTTCGGAGTCTCCCGCAGGCTCCAGAATCGTGACGTGTGGAACGAACGGCCTCTGACCGGCCCTGTACAGACTCGAAGAAATGACCTTTGTTTGAAGGCGCGATAGTTCAGATAGATCGCCACCCACCGCAAGGTATAGGACTGGCGAGATAGGAGAAAAACTTCCTGCCGGCCCAACTTCGAGTTCATAGGGCTCCGTCTCCGAGGCAATCGTACGAAGCCTGTGAATCTCAGCTCCGACATCTCTCGGATGAATGTTGGCAGGAGCCACCAGTGTTATGTGAGGGGGTATACGTCCAATACCGAAACCTCCTAGAGCTGACCGCAATCCGTCAACGCGTTCGGAATCGAAATCCGAAAACTTGTGGATTAGACCAACGCGATAACGCTTCATGATCCTCCGGTGGGCCGAGGCAATAGGCGGGCTTGCACCCACTCAATTGACTACTTTACAGAGTCCCTGACCCCAGCCAATTCCAAGCGCGTATGTGCCCTGCGAAGAGCTGCCTCTGCGCTGGCGTCGTTGCTATGTATCAGCTTCTCTTCGGCCCTTGCCAGCGCATGCCTGGCGCGCTCCACATCGATCTCGTCGGGGAGTTCTGCGATGTCAGCGAGGACTCGCACCACCGAGCCCGCTACATGTACGAAGCCTGCATGGACAGCAGCCCGCGCAACTCCTCCGTCGGCAAGATGGATAGTCAGCACACATGGCTCAATATTGCCGATGAACGGAGCGTGACCAGCCATGAAAGCGATGTCGCCTCCGCCGGTCCTCAATATCAGCATTGTCGCATCACCCTTGAGCAACGTGCGCTCAGGGGTGACTAGCGAATATGGGAACGAGTTTGCCACCAGTTAGCTCTCCTGAAGGGCCTTAGCCTTGGCAAGGACCCCCTCGACGCCGCCGACATTAAGGAACGCCTGCTCAGGAACTTCGTCGAGTTCGCCATTCACCAGCGCCTCGAACGATTCGATCGTCTCCTGTATCGGCACGTATATACCTTTCAATCCAGTGAAGACCTCACCGACAAACAGTGGCTGCGAAAGGAATCTCTGGATCTTACGAGCCCGGTAAACGGTGACCCTGTCTTCCTCGGAAAGCTCGTCCATTCCAAGAATGGCGATGATGTCCTGCAGCTCCTTGTATCGCTGTAGCACCTCTTGAACTCGAACAGCAATGTTGTAGTGCCTATCTCCAACCACGTGCGGCGCAAGAACATTTGATGTCGATGCCAAAGGATCTACAGCCGGGTATATCCCAAGAGAGGCAATCTGACGTGAAAGTTCGGTAGTGGCATCGAGGTGGGTAAAGGTCGTAAACGGCGCGGGGTCGGTGTAATCGTCCGCAGGAACATACACCGCCTGCAGCGAGGTAATGGAACGACCCTTGGTAGAGGTAATCCGTTCCTGCAGCGCACCCATCTCGTCGGCAAGGGTGGGCTGGTAACCGACAGCCGCCGGCATGCGGCCCAGCAGCGTTGAAACTTCGGATCCCGCTTGAACAAATCGGAATATGTTGTCGATGAACAGCAGAACGTCTTGACCCTTGACGTCACGGAAATACTCCGCCATAGTGAGCGCTGATAGCGCTACACGAAGACGGACCCCGGGGGGCTCGTCCATCTGGCCGTAGACGAGAGCGGCCTTCTCGATTACGCCCGACTCCTGCATCTCGAGCCAGAGATCGGTTCCCTCCCTGGTTCGCTCTCCGACGCCGGCGAACACTGACACGCCACCATGGTGCTGAGCGACCCTGTTGATCATCTCCATGATCAAAACCGTCTTCCCTACACCCGCGCCACCAAACAGTCCAATCTTTCCACCTTGGACATACGGCTCGAGGAGGTCGATGACCTTGAT
>DAHVOF010000234.1 GCA_027318945.1 Actinomycetota bacterium
CGGTTCGTGAAACGACGCGCTCGTTTATTACCTTGGGAATTACTTCCACCATCTGTTCCGTAGCTCTGTACTGCTGGTTTACCGTCCACTACGCATCATCGGCCGTGCATTGGGACCAGTGGACTCAAGTGAGTCTACTCCTCGACCATTTTGAGCACACATTGACCTTAGGCCAGCTGTGGGCCCAACACAACGAAAACCGGATGCTTTTCCCTCAGGTCATCAACCTCCTACTAGGAATCGCAAGTCACGAAAACTCAAAGGCGATAATCTTTTTTGACGTCTTGCTCCAGTTGGCAAGCTTCGGCCTCATTGCGCTTGGACTTTCGAAGATCGCCAGAGGCAAGAGCTATTGGCTCAACCTCGCCATTATCTCGCCGCTGGTGCTCTCACTCGGATTCTTCGAAGACATAACCTGGGCTTTCCAAAGCGCATGGTACCTAATCTACCTGTGTGTCGCCCTTTGCTTTGTCTCGCTCAGCTTCCCCGAGAGCAAGACGTGGACAGCACTGTCTCTAGCCAGCGTGGCAATAGCTAGTTTTTCCTCTTTTCAAGGTCTGTTACTGGGTCCTTCCCTGGTGCTGATTTTTTTCCTCGCCGGGAAGAAACGACTTACCCGGATCTATTCCATTGCCTCGGCTCTACTATCGATAATCTATTTCTGGGGACTAAACATTTCCAAGACAGGTGGTTCGGGAATATCCTTCTCGCATCCTTTGAAGATGGCGGCCTACGCTCTTGTGCTAGTTGGCTCCATTTTCGCTAGTCCCCAAACAACGCGCTACGGATATCCGCTCTTGGGCCTTCTAGGCCTCGCTCTTGTAATGGCAGGCCTAGCGGCGCTGGCGTTGGCACTTCGGTTCGTCCGGAAGGACTCAAGAATCCTGCCAGGACTTCTGCTGATCGTTTATTCACTCGCCACTTCTGCGGCAATCACGGTGGGCAGGTGGAAATTCGGTCCCATCCAGGCGATCTCCTCCAGATACATTCTTTATACCCTTCTGCTCCCAATAGGGACGACAATCACCTTTCACCTGGTTGCTACCAAACTCGCAAAGAGACGGCCGATAAGGATGGTTCGATGGGGGCTGGTAGCACTCTTGATCTGTCAGATTCCACTGGCCATCTCATCTGGAATAGTGAACGAGAGGACAGTCCACCACAAGAGACAGGTCGTAAATGCCATTGTGGCAAACTATAAGACAGCCACGGATGCTGAAATCATTCAGTACGTGTACCCGTTTCGCCCGGCAACGAGACGAATCATCATGAGAAACATGCGCGTTTTCGACCTTGGCGTATTCGCATCCCCGCACTATTTCTACTACCGGATCGAAGGACCAGATGCCCAAGCATTCAACTTCAATCCGCTCCCGCTGAGCGGTCCTGGAGGAAAGACCTATTCAGCTGCGAGCGCAGCGGGACTAGCGATAGCATCAGCGGTATTTTACACCAGCAGCAAAGCAAGAGCTCAATTCCCTCAAAGTACCACCGGCAATATCTGTCCCTTCGTCGGTTGGCTTTTATCTCCAGAGACGCAAGGGAACCTCCTACACATCGGTATTAGTCAAGAATCGATCGGATCTAGTAGCCCTGAGCAGAAATTCCTCTTGCAATAGTCCGGAAAGATAGCTTTCGCTACCTTGAACTTCGAGTCTTATCAGCATCTGACCAACACGAGACCGAATCTCTCGGTGCATCTTCCTGCTGCATCCATTCCTTTACGAGACGTACTCAAGACGTATTCAAGCTTATCGACTCTCACACTGCGACTATCTTGTTTTGGCACGACTGCGTATCGCTGCACAAGACTTGGCTAAACATTTAAGGCTGGGCAAACACAAGAGCTCAAAGGCCGACCACGTCGGTATGCCATTGCAAATGAAATGCTTGCTGCCTGAAAACAACACCCTCCAGCCCATGCACTGGACAGCCCTATATTTGAAATTGTCCCGCATCTTGACGCCGCAACCCAGAGGGTGGCCGACCGACGCGTTCAGCATGATAGTCAAAGATTCCCAACCCGCTCAGAGGTGGCAATAACGCCGGGTTCCCTAGTTAGAAAATTAAATCCTTAAAAGTTGATCAACTTTATCAGCTTTTTACTCCTACGCCTATAGAGTATGTGAAATCGCGTGGATCAGGAGGAGAAGTGAAAGCTCGAGACATGAAAAACCAGCCGCTTGACTCAGTAAGAAGAGCTCGGGAGATAAGCACTTTCCTTGGCTGCGGAGAATCGGTACGGGCGTGGCTTCAGATAGACGCACCGGACAGCAGGGGCAGGGATCGCGATGCTCGTCTCTTTTGATCTGGGATCAAAACCAGTGGTAGTGATCGGCTCGTCAGAAGAAGCTGTCGGCAGGGCCAGAGCTTGTGCGGACGAAGGCGCAATAGTAAAGCTGATCGTTGCTCCGCCGGCAGTTCTTTCGGGCGACATCTCAGGCGTCGCCCTAACCTTTCGCAGGACTGTGCGTTCAAGAGACCTCCGCGGGGCATTCCTTGTGATAGCGGCAGATAGAGACAAAAAACTCAATTCGTGGCTCAAAAAGCGTGCCCGCAGGGAAGGCTTTTTACTCAACACCGTAGACGAGCCGGACACTTCAAGCTTTTTCAACGTGGCAACTCGAACAATCGACTCATCATTCGAAATTGCAGTTTCGACAGGGGGAGCTTCGCCAGCATTCGCATCACGAATGAGTTCGCTCTTGGCGGCAAGGATCACTGAAACAGACGTCAAGGTATTCCATGAATTTCGCCAAACGAGAAAGCGCTTGATTGCCCAGGGCATCTCAACTCTGGGCTTCGATTGGGATCAGCTTGAATCCAAGGTGAGGTCGGACGCCATCTTCGAGGCCATGCATCACGAGAGGCAGGCCAGCACCGGATCCAAAGGTGAATTCCATGTTTGATGCCAGCCCGGTTCTCTGGTTCACCGGACTTTCAGGCGCCGGCAAAACGACTATTGCTACCGAGGTCAGAAAACGGCTTTTAACTGCAGGGGTCAGGACGGAGCTGCTGGACGGGGACGAAGTCAGGTCAACGCTCTCATCAGACCTGGGTTTCTCGAGGGCCCACCGGGACCTTCAGGTGCGGCGGCTCGGATGGGTGGCAGGCCTGCTCTCACGCAATCAGGTTCTTGTCCTCGTCTCGGCCATCAGCCCCTACAGGGAGACCCGCTCCTCCGTCCTTCGCTCGCTGCCAAAAGGACTCGAAATATTTGTCAGCGCCCCCCTCGCGGTGCTCGAAGACCGCGACACCAAGGGACTCTACAAACGTGCCAGGCAAGGAGAAATCCAAAATTTCACCGGAGTCGACGACCCTTACGAAGCGCCGGATTCTCCATCGCTCCATCTCGACACGAGCACCGAGGCCCTTGAAGAATGCGTCGGCAAGGTGCTTCGCATGCTCTCGAAGGAGTGCTCGATTGACGTCTTTTGACGAATTTCAGCCGACCCAGATATTGAACTGGGCGCTCTCCACCTTCAAGGATCTCGTCATCACCACAGGGCTCAACCTCTCCGGTACGGTCTTGATCGACATCGCGGCTAGAGCGGGCTATACGGGAGAGGTCGCATTTGTCGACACCTCTTACCACTTTGCCGAGACGCTCAAACTTTGGCAGACTCTCGAAGGCCGCTACCGGCAGCTCAAATTCACAAGGCTTCAACCCGAGTTCTCCACCGGGCCTCTGTTCAGTTCCGACCCGGCAGCATGCTGTGCAACCAACAAGATCGCACCCCTCAACAAGTTTCTCGATTCAAGAAAGCCGTCGGCGATTCTCAATGCACGAACCAGAGAGAGCGCTATCACTCGAAAGTCGCTTCAAGTGATAGAGAAGGGTAATCCTGCCAGGATCAATCCACTGATACATCTCACCCGAGCCGACCTCGAGTCGTATGCGAAGCAGCGTCGCCTCGCCATTCATCCTCTATATCAGCAGGGTTTTTTGTCAATGGGATGCTGGCCGTGCACGAGGGCGGTGAAACGTGGTGAAGACTCGCGCTCCGGCCGCTTCGCGGGCCAGGGACGGACTGAATGCGGCATCTGGCAGATGCTCAAAGAGGGTATAGGCACGGGAGTTGAAGATCCTCCCGAAAATCGACGGAAGCCCTAGAGGAAGGAAGCCACATGGGAAATCAGATAGTGGCTCTAACGCCACCGCATGGCGACACATTGACAACATTCGAAATCACCGATGCCAGACCGACAGGAAACACCGTCTCGAAAGAGATGACCCCACGCCAGTATGCCGACCTCGTAATGATAGCCACGGGAGCGTACTCGCCGCTCGAGAGCTTCATGGGAAGTTCGGACTATTGGTCCGTGATCGAGAGCTCGCGCCTTGCGAACGGCATCCTCTGGCCGATCCCTATCACCTTTCAACTTCACGAAGGCGAGCTCAGCCCAGGATGCTCGAGCCTCAGGCTGCAGCGAGGCGGCATCCACGTGGCCACACTGGTGATAGGCGAGCGGTTTCGCCTCGATCTAACCGAGGAAGCGTCAAGGATCTATGGAACAACGACGGCTGACCACCCCGGCGTAAAACTGCTCTACTCAGGCGGCGAGATCGCAGTATCAGGCCAGCTGGGGGTTCATCAGCCCCTTGCCGGCTACGACGCACCAGAGTTCTTCACTCCAGCGCAGACCAGGGAAGCATTCGCCGAAAGAGGATGGAGATCGGTTGCAGCGTTTCAAACCAGGAATCCGATACACAGGGCACACGAATACCTTCACAAAGTGGCGCTCGAGATCGTCGACGGCCTTTTCATCAATCCGCTGGTCGGCCACACAAAAGAAGACGATGTCCCAGCTGCCACCCGAATGGCGGCGTACTCGGTACTTCTCGAGCAGTACTACCCCAAGGAGAGGACGCTGTTGGGGGTCTACCCCGCAGCCATGAGATACGCGGGGCCAAAGGAGGCCGTCCTCCACGCGATCTCGCGCAAGAACTTCGGCTGCACGCACTTTATCGTGGGCCGCGACCACGCCGGCGTCGGGGACTTCTACCCGCCATATGCTGCTCAGGAGATCTTCGACGGCTTCTCTCCCTCCGACCTTGATATGCAGATCCTCAGATTCGGGCACACCTTCTACTGCAAGGTGTGCGACCAGGTGGCGTCGAATAGAACGTGCCCCCACGGACCGGAATCACACCTCTCTCTTTCGGGGACCAGGGTCAGGCAGCTCCTCGCCGAGGGGAGCGACCTTCCGCCTCAGTTCTCCCGGCCTGAAGTTGCCGAGGTCCTTCGCACAGCCTACAGAAAAAGCCCTAGTCCAGTTGCTGAAAGCTTTTCCAGCGAAGTTTCCCAAGCCCAGACCGAAGTGGTTGATGCCGGCAAAACCCTCGCGGGACAGCCTCGCCAGGACAGTCCGGAAATCCTCCACACAGCTGAATCCCGGATCGAAACGATCAAGCGGAACAGCAATGGCCTCAGGGGCGAGCTTGAAAAGGAGCTCCAGAACGGCTCCGCCCATTTTACGCAAAGCTCACAGCAAGTGCTTAAGTTCCACGGCGTCTACGCTCAGGACAACCGTGACGTGCGCGCTGAGCGAAAGAGGGCCGGCCAGGATGTCGAGCACATCTGCATGGTCCGACTTGCAATTCCGGGCGGCCGGCTTCAGCCACAGCAGTACCTGGCGATCGATAGGCTCGCCGACCTCTGCGGCAACGGCACCCTGAGAGTGACGACCAGGCAGGGAATCCAGTTCCATTTCGTGATAAAGGGGGACATAAAACCGCTTATCGCCAAGCTGCGCGAGGAGCTGCTCACCACCTATGCCGGCTGCGGCGATGTCGTCAGGAATGTGACGGCATGCCCCTTGCCTGGCACGGACGCAGAGGATCTGGGACTGGAAGAGTTGGCACAGCAGATCTCGCTGCGATACAAGCCCGCGTCGAACGCGTACTACGAGATATGGGTCGATGGAAAGCCAGAAACCGCCGAGGAAGACGGCCCTCAAGCCGAACCGCTGTATGGGGATACCTACCTGCCCCGCAAATTCAAGATCGGGATTGCCTCCATCACCGACAACTGCATCGACGTGCTTTCCTGCGACCTCGCACTCGTTATAGACAGACAAAACAGCGGCATCATCTCGGTGCTCGTGGGCGGCGGCCTCGGCAGGTCGCACACCGACGAGACCACCAAGGCGCTGCTCGCGCAGCCGCTAGCGAAGGTGGAAAGAACCCACATACTGGAGGTGATCGACGCCATAATCTCAATTCAAAGGGACCACGGGGACCGGCTCAACCGCTCCCATGCCAGGTTCAAATATCTGGTGGAACGATGGGGGACCCGCAAAATCAGAGCAGAGGTCGAACGCCGCACCGGGCTTTTTCTCGAACCTCTCTCCGAAATCACCTTTTCTGAAAGTTGCGACCATCTTGGCTGGGCGGAGCAGGGCATCGGCGGACTCGCATATGGCATCAAGATTCCGAGCGGCCGCATCACTGACGTTGGCCACGCGAAGTACAAGAGTGCGATCTCCGATCTGGTGAGGCGATTAGGGCTTTCCGTAAGATTTACCGCCAAAGAGGACGTAATCCTTTGCGGCATAGACCCGGAGAAGGAGAGGGACGTCCTGGATGCGCTGGCACGGCATGGTATCCCACTGGCAGAGTCTCACTCCGCCGCGTCAAGAGCGGCATTCGCCTGCCCAGCTCTTCCGACCTGCGGCCTTGCCCTTGCGGAGTCGGAGCGTTTCCTGCCCCGATTTCTCGAGCTCTTCAGCTCCATCTGCGAAAGCCTGAACCTTGCGGATCCCGATATCGAAGTGCGCATGACAGGCTGCCCGAACGGCTGCGCCCGACCGTACCTGGCCGAAATCGGAATCGTCGGCCGATCCAAGCATTCCTACGACATCTACCTCGGCGCGGATCGAAATGGGAACCGTTTGGGCGAGCAATGGGCGACCGACGTGCCCGGCGAACAGCTTGCGCAGGCCCTTCGCCCGGTCCTTGCTCTGTGGGCGAGCGAATCCAAAAACGGCGAAGGCTTTGGCGACTTTTGCCATCGCTGCCCTCCGGATCGCCTTCGCGCGCTTGCACCGGAGCCAAAACGCGCAAAGTTTCAAATAATCAAGACAAGTCCGCCACGCTAGAAAAACTGACGCTGGATTGACGAGAGCTGTTGGCTGCTGCCGTCGCGGCAGCCGTTCTCCCCCTTCGGCTGCAACTGCATATAGGCAGCCAAGTACTCCGCGCTTTCTAGTCCATTGCGCTCTGTCGCTTGTGTTACCATATCCGTCGGATTCCCCGAAATTTTGCTGGTAAGCCCGTGCGCAAGACAACATCATTCATAAACGCGTCAAAATGGCACATCGGCTCGCGAAAGGCCCGGCGACTTTTGCTGGCTGCCTTTTTAATCTTGGCCGTCGGTGGCGTCGGCACTGTGCTCAAGACGGCACTTGCGCATGGCGGCACGCCGGCAAGGAGCCAAGCCTCCTTGGGTGGTGGGACGAGAGGCTGGATCGTGGGTGCGTACGTACTGCCCATGCTTGAAAAGGCAGGCGCTTCGTCATCACTACTGAAGGCAGCGTTCGACAATGCCGGCACCTACGTCTTCGGCGCCGCAGCCACCGTCGGAGTGCCCATGGCGGACTACCAGAGCTACCAAAAAATATCCGCCGCCTTTGCAAATGGCACCCTGCCAGGCCGGTACAAGGCTCTCATGTACGACAACGAGCACTGGTCATACACTCCGCTTGCAGAACAGGAAGACCCGAGCAAATATGAAAACCTCGTCGCAGATCTTGCCCATCGCTACGGCATGCTTTTCATCGCAGCGCCTGCCGCCGATATCGTGAGAGCCAGCGGGACGGTGGTTGACAACAGCACTCAGCAAACATACCTTGCGAGAGACATTGCCGGCAACGCTGCAAGATACGCGGATGTCATCGACATACAGGCGCAGTACCTCGAACCCAACGCCGCCAAGTTCGCGAACTTCGTAAAGACTGCCGCAGCGCAGGCTCGCACGGCAAATCCAAAGGTGAAGGTCTACGTCGGCCTGGCTACCGGCCCAGATGGACAGATAGTAAGCGAATCCCAGCTTTACGGCGCGCTAAGGATAGCCAGCGATTACGCCAATGGCTACTGGCTCAACATATCCGGAAAGGGCGGCTATTGCCCGAACTGCTCGGCGCCAAAGCCTGAGCTGGCGGTGAAGCTGCTGCAACGCCTATACCCCTAAACTATTTCTACAAGGTCCGTGGAGCTGAGCGGGGGAAATACGCGCCATAGGGGGAAAGCAATGAGCACATTTTATTCTTTTTGTGGTCTTTGATGGGGCAGGGTTATTTGACGTACCGCTTCACAGGTTCGAGCAACGCCGGATGGTAGATTTCCGGAAAACTCAAGTACACCTCTACAAGAGCTCGCAAGCTGCTGCCTCGCAAACTAGAGCCTTCTTCTTTCATAGAAGCTGGGTCGCAGCTGCACTAGCCGCGACGGGAGCGATCGCGCTCCTTTCGGTGATCCTGCTGCATCACTGGCAAGCTCTGCATCTGCTAGTTCTAAGCATTGCCACAGGTGTCGCCGCGGTGAATGCGGCAGTCCGGCTCCTGCTGAGCGAGCGGATGCCGCGGTGGACATTGAATGTCGATGTTGCAGCCGGAAACCTGTTCGCCTCGATCGCTGTGGCGGCAGCTGCGAGAGAACATATAATCCTTGCGAATCTCTACCTCTTGGTGGCGTTTTTCGCATTCTTGTACCTCCGGATAGCAGAAGCGCTCATGCACCTTGCGCTCGCCGGGTTGGAATACGCTGTCATACTGCACTTCGTGACCCACCCGTTAGAGTCGCCAGTGATCGCTTGGCTTTCCGTTTTCGGCACCGCAATAGTGCTTGGAGCTGTGGCAATCGGCCTCGTCAGCGTCCTGAGAATGAGCGCGACTGAAGACCCCCTCACCGGACTTGCAAACAGGCGACTATGGGACGAACGCCTCGAAGAGGAGCTGGAGCGTGCGAAGCGGAGCGGGGACTCGCTTTCGGTAATCATAATTGACATCGATCATTTCAAATCAGTCAACGACACCAAGGGTCATGAAGCCGGTGATCGGCTGCTTTCAGAGATCGCCGCTTCGTTAAGCAGAGCGATCCGAGGCAGCGGAGACTTTCTGGCCAGAATCGGAGGTGACGAATTCGCGGTTCTGGCGCCAGGTTCGGCTGAGATATCCGCCCGCAGCATAGTAAACAGGCTTGCTGGCACGCTGCCCGAAGGCATCTCTGCATCATTCGGATTTGCGTCCTGGGACTCTGTTGAAAGTGCCACCGAACTGGTTCATCGAGCCGACCAAGACATGTACCAGTCCAAGCGGAGAAGATCCGGCCATTCTTCTAGGCCGGCATAAAACTCATCGCCGGCATAGTTCACTTGCCGTTCGCACTCTGCGTCCCAACGGAGCCATGCCAGCTGAACTCTCGCTGATCTGATTGTGCCCACCACGGCCGATCAACCGATTCGAGACACGCTTGAGATGTCTTGAACTGTCGCCTGAGCGCGAGGATTCGGCATTCGACGAGACCAAAAGTCGCAACTAGCCATATTGCAACGCCAAATTGCGCTGGCTTAACGCATTGCGGCCTAGCCAATTTCAAGCCGAGGCTCATTTCCCAAGTGGGACGATAACAGTCTCCTCCATGCCACCAGCGAAGCCGCTCCCCGCACCACCAGCCAGGCACCGAATATGATCCAGACGTCGGTGACGCTGAGGCCCCTGCCGTAAATGGCGAGCACTGCGGCAGCGAATATGGCCGCGGCCGCAAAGGATACGAGCATTATTGTACGGAGGAGCTGGAAACGCTGGAAGCCGCCTACCAGCCCGTCGATCACGAAGCTTACGGCCGTGACCGGCATAGCAAGGCCTGCCCAAGCAACCGACTCCCTTGCGGGGCCCGCTACCGACGCAATGTTGGTAAAAACTCCCGCCAAGGGATCCCTCGCCACAATCACAAATGCGCCCAACGCTACGGCCCCAATCCATCCGATATGCAAAAGCCGGGAGGTCCAGTGCTTCATCTCTCGCAGCACTCCTGTCGCGATCCACTCTCCCACCAGGACCTGGGCTGGAACAGCAACCGCATCAAATGCGAGCCCGAAAACCAGCCAGATCTGTTGGCCCACCTGGAATGAATCGAGCACTTCCGGAGAGCCTTGCGACGCCACCAGCACGGAGCCCGAAAGTGCGCCCACCAAAGCGAAGGTGCGAACGGCAAGCGCGGCACCTGCGGGAAGAAACTCTCGAATGAACCTTCTGGTGCGCGCCACCAGGCCCTTGAGAGCTCCGGGATAGCGGAGCAGCCAAGCTACCAGCACAGCGCCGACGATCTCGGCGATGTCGGTCCCGATCGCAGATCCAGCAACGGAAAGATGCGCTCCGAAGACAAGCAGCAACTCGAGCACCACGTTTACGGAAACATTCATGGCTGTCGCCGCAAGAACAGTGCCAGTCCTGCCGATGCCGGTCAGATACATAGTCCCTGCCTGAAAGATGAACAGGGCGGGCATGCCGATCGCGGCCAGCTCGAGATACTCTGTAGTCAAGCCGGCCACCTGCGATGAATGGGTGAGCACTGGGGCTACCAGCGGCGCGGCGGCCGCGAATGCCGCCCCGAGCACAGCGCCGAACAGGCCCATCGCCACGGCGGATGATACCCCGAGGTCCCTCCTGGCATCGAGATCCCCTGTCCCCGTGTAGAAAGCTGCGCGCGAAGTCAGGGCAAAGCCGACCGAAGTGAAGGGGAGAACCCAGAAGTTCAGAAAGCCCATTGCGAGGGCAAGAGCGGCCAGCGGGATCTTGCCCACGTGCCCCATGATGGCCGAGTCGGTAGCAGCATAGAGAGGTGATAACAGGACGCTCCCCAGCGAAGGCACTCCCAGCTTCGCGATCCTGCTCCACACAGGATCCGAAAAAGGCCCAGGGCGCCTGTCTCCCCGTCCGCGACTTTGCGCCCTAGGGTTCATCACCGGATGGCCTCTCCATTCGCGCCAACCCGGATCCAACCATGGCCAATATCGCCTAGGGCATCGATCCCCTGCGGACAGGCCAAACTATCGCTGACGTGAACAGCGACTGCCTCAGCGCCACCCTCACCTGCTGGCGTGCAGGACGTACCCCTCCACGAGCTTTCTCTTTCCACGACCTGCCCCACATCCTTTCTGCAGCCATCCTACCGTCGCCTTCCAAGTACCCGCGAAGTCGGAGATTCCCGGCGTGCTGACACTGAGAGTCCGTAAACCGAGCGCTTCGAGGCGCGCCAAATGGCGGCAGGTTTATTAGGCAAACAGCATCGCGAACACAGGCTCCATCCAAGCCCGTACCGGGAGACGGCTAAGCGATCACATGGTTAATTGTGAGAAATCCGATAGAGAGTATGGAAACGGCCCGGAGCCTCGGGGTGTATTGTGGCTCGAGACCAATTCCAGACTTGGAGGACACCGGTAAATCCGACTCTATGGCGGGAGGTTCAGCGCGTGAGAATAAATGAGCCATGGATCGCACCGCAGGGCGGAGCCGGCAACAGGCGGCACAGCCGCGGGTACGGCACCTCAAGACTTTCGGCCGGAGCGCTGGGAAAGCTCGCCATCGTGATCATCGTGCTCCTTGTCGCCGCTTCAGCATTCCAGATGATGCGGCCGGTTCCGCTCCCCCAGCCCCGGGCTACCCTCTTTAGCGCGATAATCCCGGGCGCCAAGCCTTCCCTTCCGTGGCTGGGACAGGGATCCGGCGAGGTCGACGTACAGAGCGTCGGAGCGATCGCAAGCATGAACCCAGACACAGAGCTGCCATTGGGCTCGGTCGCCAAGATCATCACAGCTCTGGTTATAGTCAAGGACCACCCCCTTGCGCTGGGAAGCGAAGGGCCCACAATACAGGTGAGCTCGAGCGATGTCGCTCTCTACAACACGATGCACAGCCAGAATGACTCGGTCATACCGGTAGCGCTCGGGGAAACTCTGAGCGAATACCAGCTCCTCGAGGCTCTGCTAATCCCCTCCGCAAACAATTTCGCTGACATGCTGGCGAATTGGGACGCAGGTTCCTTGCCCGCATTTGCTGCGAAAATGGGGCAGCTTGTAAAATCTCTGGGTTTGCACCACACCTCGGTAACTGGGCCATCCGGACTCAATTCGCACTCAGTCGGAAGCGCTCATGACCAGATTGCCATTGCGGAAGCTCTGCTTAAAAATCCGGTTCTGAATGCCATCGTAGCCAAGCCTCAGGCAACCCTCCCCGGAGTCGGGATCGTCTACAACATCGACTACAACGTAGGCCACAATGGCTTTACAGGCATCGAGACAGGCGCCATGAGCAGCGGCGGCAACTTCGTTTTCGCAGCCACCGGAGCAACGGGCTCCAAGAACATGCTTGTTGGCGCAATTCTCGGCCAGATCGGAACACAACCGCTGATAACCGCGCTCAACGAAGCCAACAAGCTCGTAGACGCTGCGAGAAAGGTGCCAGGCACAGTCACTGTTCTGCGCGCTGCGCAAACGGTGGCGGAGATAACCTCGCCCGGAAGCAACCCCGTGCCAGTCGCAGCCGCACATAGCATTTCCCTAATCGCGTGGCCTGGCCTGCAGGTCACCTACAAGGCGACGTTCTCGAAGCTGAGCCGCAGCGTTGCCTCGGGCGCGAAAGTAGGGACGCTCGAGGTCGCTATAGGCGCGCAGAGCCAGACCGTACCGCTGGTGGCAGTCGGGACGGTAAAAGGCCCCTCCATCGCCTGGCGATTGACGAGGATCTGACAGGCGCGATTTTCTTCACGCTTGCGATCTCTCTGTCGAGAGGCAATAAAGCCCGCACAATCGCACTCCGCAAGGAGCCTCTTGGGAGTGGGAACGCGCATCGCGGGCGGAGTGCCGCTTTCCCGAGCCCGCAACGCGATCATTAATGTGTAGCATTCGTGTCATGGGCCGCAGTCGCGCAGAATCAACCAGGGTGGGAACTGCATTTTCACGGGAGGCCAGCTTAAGAGAGATCACGCCGCTTCTCTGGCTGAGCCAATCGTCGCTGGTGATCCTTTTGGCGCTCTGCCTGGCGCTGCTGCCGAGCGTGATGCGCAACAACGGCGGTGCCAGCAACTTTGGGGACGGCTTTCCCACGGTCATCCCGTACAGCCTCGGATTTGCGCTGTCTGCAACATTTCTTTCGATAGCCGCCTCGAAGCTTTCGAAGCTGCCAGGCCGTGCCGGAAAATTAGCGCCTCTCTTGGCCGCGCTCGCAGCTCTCGAGCTGCTGGTTCTAGTCACGACCTTCGACCGCAAGGCGAACCATATCTACTACCTAACGCACGACTACATAGGCGTGGCGATGTTCCTCTACGAGTTCGCCCTTTCTGCATGGGTAACCGCCAAATCAAGAAGTTACATGGCCGCGCTTTTCCTCGCAGTAGGATCGGCAGGATCCCTTCTGGGGATGCTGTCGCTTCTCGGAATCGCCTCGCTCCTCTTTGTGGGTCAGATAACTGGGGCAATCGGATTTGGGTTGGTGATCTGCACGGGGTTTCTCGCGGCCGTCGAACACCTCGAGTGAGCGTGCCATAGCAGTACGTGCCGACGGTCTATGACAACAGCTCAGCCGCCCGCCCCGCCTTTGCCGCCCAGAGCCTCAGGGAGCTGAACTCTTCGGCCCCCCGTGCAAACTGCATCTCCTGGCGCGACGCGATCTCAGCCAGACGAGCCCGAACTTCCTGCCAGCCAGCCTGGGTGATCAGCTCCTCGAGAACAAATCGCTTCCTGCCCGCCCTGGGCGCCAACCCGAGAGCATCAGCGGCTTGAGCTATGTCCGAGGGTGCGATGATGAGCCCCGAATGGCTCGGGGTGGTAATCCAATCGACGAATTCTGGGGCAGTATCCGCAAGAGCGCTCGCCAGCTCCCCGACACCCTCGTCTGTTTCGGCATAGCCGTCATCCCAGTTCGATAGCACCGAGGCCAGGTCCCAAGCGCATGAAACCCAGCCCGACAACCCATCTGGGGCTATCTCCCTCGCGCGGATCAGGTAGGCCGGCAACCAGCTCAAAAGGTGCTCCCTCGTGAGCACAGACCTTGCCCGCTCCACAGAGGCCAGCCGCACATCGCTTCGCGCAGCGACTTCCTCGTGAAGATCGGCCTCTTTCATAAGTACTGAGTAAAGCAGTGCCAGAAGGGAGGACAGATGGTCTGGATCCGACGGCGCCGGCACGCCCAGCACGTGATAAAAGCCAGCTATGGCGGATCTGGCTACGCCGCCAATGCTTCCCTCGTCAGAAAGGTAGACCGATGCAAATGGGGGAAGCTCCTTTACGAAGAGCTCATAGAGATCGGCCCTGCTTGCGTCGGTTATGCCCAGAGCCTCCGAAATCTCCCGCCTGACAAAGGAGGCCTGCGCCGCCTCTCCGAGCGCAAGCGCTACTTCCGCCCATGCCCTCAACCGCTCACGGACGGCGGCGGGACCGCCCTGCATATCTGCCGATGATGTAATAGCGGCTGAAGGCATGGATCAGCTCCGCGGTGGGAGCAGGGAAGCGGCCTTAGTCGGCTTCAGCGGCCGCATCAGCCATCGCGGCCGTCTCGTGCCATCAGGCGAGACTGAATAGGCGTCACGAGTCATTTCCAGCCAGCGCCTGAACACCTCTTTCGACTTCGACCGATCTACTCGCACCTCTCCGTACAGGTCGCCCGTCCTAGCAGGCTCGACGGTGACCGCCTGATGCCAGCAGTGCATTCCGGAAACGGGGTCAGGATGCACCGGAAAGATCAGGTTCTGATGAACTCCCACGTCTTTCCACCAGAACCTGGCGGTATCGGCGTCTGAAGATTTGAAGGGCTTTGGAACATCTTTTGGAACCAGGTGCCGATCCTCGCCGTCAGCGTTCAGAGCCACCGTCCTCATAGTCAGGGAGTTGAGCTCATCACCGATCTTCCACCTTCCCATGTGATGCGAGCACGCTACGACTCCCGGATGAATGCCCTCTGTGATCCAAGGCTTGGCCACGAAGTAGCCGATCTCCGAATTCACCCTCACGAGTCCGGTCTCAGAGATGCCGAGCTTCTCCGCGTCGACGGGGTTGATCCACACTGGGTTGGTGTGCGCTATCTCGTCCAGCCACTTTGAGTTCGCCGAGCGGGTATGTATCTGGACCGGAAGCCGAAACGTTGAGATGAGGACCATCTCGCCGTTCTTCAGGTTGTCTGGATGCACGTGGCTCTTTATGTACCATGGGATCGACTGATCCGCCCAGCCCCAGTCGGCAAGGGTCTTCGAGAAGAACTCGAGCTTTCCGGAGGGAGTTGGGAATCCCCGCAGCAGCTCTCCGTCCACGACGACCCCAACTGGACGTCGTCCTTGCTCGTCCGGATCGGGATCCCCGGTTGGGGCTATGTTCGGGCTGGCCGGCTTGGGGGTGCTCGTGTAGATTCTTCCGTGGTCGCTTATCGCCGTGTCGTCGAGCTCCGATGCCGGCACCGTCTCCTCGTAACGCTTTCCGACCTTGCTGGTGACTTCGAAAGCGCCGTGCTTCTGCATGTACCTGAGAGGGGTGACCTCCTCCTTGTCCGCCATCTCGGGCAGGCCGGGAACTGAATTCTCAAATATATAGGAGTAGTACTCGTCAACGCTGAGCTTGGTTCCCGGCGCCTCGCGCGATTCATAAAACTTGCGAATCCCCATCGCACCGTCTGGATCTATCCTCCACGAAAGCTCGATCCAGAACTCGTTCTCCTCCCACACCTCGCCAGGATTCGCCACGCGGGTATCGGCGATCTCCTCGCCGTTCTGATTCCTGTATGTTCTAAGCACCGGCTGGCGAAACGCCACCCACTGACCGTCGTACTGCTCATAGGAAGCGAGGTCGTGTCGCTCGGAGGCGTGGCCCATCGGAAGGACGTAGTCCGCGAAGTATGCGGTCTCGTTCCAGGTTGGGGTAAGCGCCACGTAGCAGCCGACCTTAGCCTCGTCGGTAAGGACGTCTATCCATGTCATCCCGTCCGGATTCGTCCACACCGGGTTGTACACCCTGGTGAAGTAGACCTCCAGCCTTCCCCTGCCTTCCTCGATAAGGTGCGGAAGTATAAAGCTCATCTCGTTCATGGAAAGGGGGTACTCGCTCGGCCAAGCCAGCTCGTTCCAGACATCGGGATGGGGAGGCATGTACATCGGCTTTGGAACGAACTTGTTCCAAGCGTTAGGGTAGGTCCCGCCTTCAGAGGCTATCGCGCCGAGAAGAGCGTTGACCAGAACAAGGGTGCGGGATATCTGCCATCCGCCTAGGTTTCCAGCCGCGGCCGATCTCCAGATGTGGCTCGCGAAGCGGCTCTTGGCTCCGGCAACGACTTGGGCTACCTCAGCCAAGATGTCAGCCTTCACGCCTGACTCTTGGGCGGCGTACTCGAATGTGAAGCTCTCGTAAGTGGCTTTCAGCTCGTTGACAAAGCTCTCGAAGCTCTGATCCTTGTCCGGATGGGCGTCCTCCATCCATTCCTGCCAGTTCCACCACCTTCTGACGAACTCGCGGTCAAAGAGCTCGTTTTGGATAAGGTAGTTGGCTATGGCGAGGTTGATCGCCGCCTCCGAGCCAGGAAATGGAGACAGCCAGTAGTCTGCGTGCGTAGCCGTGTTTGAAAGCCTGGTGTCGACAACGATCAACTTGGCTCCCCTCTGCCGAGCCTCGGTTATGCGCTGGGCATGGGGATTGAAGTAGTGGCCCGTCTCCAAATGGGCACTTGTGAGGAATATGACGTCTGCGTTGGCAAAGTCGGCGCTCGGCCTGTCCATTCCAGACCAATAATGCCATCCGGCTCTTCCCGCGCTCGAGCACACGTTGGTGTGGGAGTTGTGGCCATCCACTCCCCAGGAGGCGAGCACCCTTTCTGTGAAACCATCCTCGCCGGGCCTCCCGATGTGACAGACGATCTCGTTCTTGCGGTCCTCATCGATGGCCTGGCGAATCCTTTGGCCAAGATCGTCCAGGACCTCGTCCCAGCTCACTCTTTGCCACTTTCCCTCGCCGCGCTTGCCTGCCCGTTTGAGCGGGTACAGGATCCTGTCTGGATCCATGACCTGGTTGATCGTGGCTGGACCCTTCGCGCAGTTTTTTCCCCTCGATCCCGGGTGCTCCGGATTGCCCTCGAACTTTCGAACCAGACCAGTCTCCTGGTCAACATAGGCAAGGAGGCCGCATGCAGACTCGCAGTTGAAACAGGTGGTCGGAATCAGCGAGTAGCGCTTCTCCTTCCTGTCCGGCCAGGCCTTGGCATCCAGCTCAACCCAGCTGTCCCAACGCTCGAAAGGCGGGTGTGCCGACAGCCCTATCTGCGAGGGACCCTGATAGAAGGTCTCTCCATTAGCCTTCACCGTCTCCCTTGCGGCAGAGAGGAAGCTGGCCTTTGCCATCAGGCGATCATTTGCGCTCTCGCTTTTCTGGTTCATAGCTTCTCTTGCCTTCCTATGCCAGCGGGACCGATTGCCCGGCCTGTATGTAAGCGTGCTCATAGCCGAGGAGCCCTACCCCGGCAATCAAAAGCGGGATAACTCCGATGGCGGGTGCTAACACCCCAATTGCTACAGCCAACGCCGAGATCCAAAACGGAACCGCGTAGCGACCCCTGGTCATGTGCCATACCGCAGCTTTTGAATGTGACGTCGGATGCGCGATAGTGGTCTCCACGAGAACAAACCCGAGATGCGTCAGACAAGCCAGAGCTCCCAGCCAGACCACGTATCTCTGAAGGGGATGTCCCGAACCAGCAAACGGGGCCATGGCGGCGGAACCAAGAAGCAGAGCCTGCGATAGCAAGTGGGGCACCCTCAGCGGGCTTTGCCACAGGTCTCTGGCTCTTGCCTGGGAGAAGAGGTACGCGGTGTAGATGGAAGCCATGATGGAAGAAGCTGCCAGAAGTACCCCGATCGTGCCCATCACGGCTTTGTCGAGTCCGAGCAGAGCTGCAAGGAGCCAGAGTGTGACAAGTCCGCCGTCAGCCCCAATGATGAACCCGCCCTTGACCAGCCACGATTTCCAGTGGGGCTTGGTGAACAGGTACATGAATCTTTTGGGCTGCTTCAGGTCGGTGATCAGGAGGAAACCGGTAACTACAAGCGCTGCCAGAGCCACCAGCGGCATATCGAATCGAGCAAGCGTTGAGGAGACGCTGATCCTTTTCAGCGCTACGCCCAGCAGAACGCCCAAGGCCACCCCGGTTGCTATCCCCTTGGTCCAGGTGTAGCCGCTCACCCTCCAGCCCCACGGCATCGAGTGCGAGACGTCGTAAACAAGCTTCGACTGAATGGAATCGTTGTTGTGGTGGTCGGCCACGTGGCCCGAGTTGAGAATCCTTGGCGCCCTATTGATCTCCGACCACATGAACGTATCGCCGACCGGCTGGGTTGCGGCTATGGGGTCAAGAGTCGCCTGATGCGCCCCTTTATAGAAAAGTTTCGGCTTGGTCGACTTCTCCCCGCGCCGGACCGTGACCGGCTCGCGGTGCACCAGCTTTGTCACCCTGTCTTCGGGATTGTTGGCATTGCCTATCATGATCGCCTCGGTGGGGCAGATCGTGACGCACGCCGGCTCGAGACCAACCTCGATCCTGTGAGCGCAGAAGTTGCACTTCTC
>DAHVOF010000237.1 GCA_027318945.1 Actinomycetota bacterium
CCCAAGGAATAGTATCAAATCGGGATTCTGACTTAGCAGCAGCTCAACGGCATCGAGAAACGATAGCTCAAAATCCCTCTCTCGAACGTTCACGCCATCTTTCGAAATCGGATAGGTCGACCTTCCAACATGAGCATCCCCCAGCGCAGCAATTTTCACTCATAACTCCTTACTCAGTCACTTGACTTCGACAACCATACCCCGACGCTGATACAAGGCCGAGCAAACCGTCCAATAGGCAAGGCCATCTAGACTGAAAACGTCGAGCCGGTTGGGTGGTCGCGGGAGTATTCCTCCCGAGGAAGGTCGGGGCTCCGTAGGGCAAGGTGCTGGCTAACGGCCAGTCAGGGCAACCTGCAGGAAAGTGCCACAGAAAGCAGACAGCCAGAAATGGTGATGGTGAAAAGGTGCGGTAAGAGCGCACCAGCATAAAAGGTGACTTTTATGGCTTGGTAAACCCCACCTGGAGCAAGGCTGAATGGAGTTTGGCTGCCCGCCAGATCAGAAATGATCAGACTCCTGGTAGGCCGCTTAGATGGATGGCCACCCACGTAGATTTATCTACCGGACAGAACCCCGCCTATAGGCCGGCTCGGCACTATATATAAAGTATCCTGCCACACTGCTCACACGTCGGCGGCCTAGTGAAGTCTCCGGAAAGCGCCTTTTTCACGCCATCAATTTCAGCGGACGAAAGCCGCAGATGACACCCCTGGCAGTTACCATTTTCCACCTTCGCCAAAGTCATTGAACCGACTCGGGCATGAAGATCGTCATAAATGCGGAGCAGATGCTGATCAACCGAGCCAGAATAAACCGCCCGCTGTGCGCTCATCTCGGATATCTCTGCGCCAAACTCAGAGGCCACATGGGAGTTCTTATTACGAATACGCGCGAGCAGTGCTTCTTCGTCGGAGACTTGCAATTTAAGATCTGATTCTTGCTGCTCCAGGTCCTCTATCTTGGCCAGGACCTCAAGCTCTTGATCTTCTAGTTCCGAACGCTGACTTTCCAGGCTCGATATCTCTGCCTCCGTGCTAGCAATATCGCGATGCGAGATGGCGCCTCGCAACTCCATCGCCTTCATGCTCTTCACTTTGGCAATTAGCGATTTTGAGCGATCCTCCAGCTCGTCCCGCCTCCGCAGCAAGCCCTGCATTTGCGAATCAATCTCTCCAAGTTGAAGTTTTCGTGCCCTTACTGCCGCGGCAACATCTTTGGCGCCAGACGACTCCTCAAGAGTGCTCATCTTGCGCTTTAATTCCGTCAACTTCGAATCAATATCTTGCAGGGCGAACAACTTTTCAAGTTCAGACTTATCCACGTCAGGCATATCCCTTGATCACACACTTCGAATTATGTTCAACCGGAGCCGTTGCCACTCGTTGTCGCCGAGCCCGTGCCTGCAATAGTAGTAGTTGTGGAGGAACTCGAGGAACTGCTGGCAACTGTCGTCGGCGATGCCCCACCAAAAATAGTAGTAGTGGTTGTTGTCGTTGTGGTGGATGTCGGAGGTGTCGTAATAGCACCTGGAGAATCGATAGGCACGATGAAATGGCCCGGAGGAATCAGCGCCGCATTGGGAACGGGGAATTGCAGAACGGGCGTACCCGCAAGCGCCTGCGTCATAAACGCATGCCAAATCCGCGCAGGATAGGTTCCACCATACACGGGAATTCCGCCGACATCGAACATGGGAACGGAGCCAGCTGGATCTCCCATCCACACAGCGGTCTCGAGCTGAGGAGTGAAGCCGTTGAACCACCCATCAGTGAAGTTATCTGTGGTACCTGTCTTCCCGGCGATTTCGCGCCCCGGAATAGCAGCGGCGGTCCCAGTGCCATACTGAACAACCGCCTGCATAACCTGGTCTTCTACGGCCACATTTTGCGCTGACAGCACCCGAATCCCCTTTGAATCAGTCTGCACCAGCGTCTTACCATTCGAATCGACGATCTTTGAGGTGAAATATGGCGTATGACGAATGCCATTGTCAGCCAGTACCGAATAAACCTCGGCCATTTCGAGCGGGGTTACGTCCTCCGATCCAATAGCTAGTGATGGAACTGCGGTCAACGTGCTCGTTACGCCCATAATGTGAGCCATGTTGACAATATTCTGATCGCCAAGATTAACTCCCAGCCGAACATAAGC
>DAHVOF010000242.1 GCA_027318945.1 Actinomycetota bacterium
GATCGGTGACTCCGTGCCACTTATCTCCGAATCCCCTAAGCAAATGCGCCAAAACTACCCACTGGCGAACCTTGATCGAAAGTTCGCCCCTCTTCGTAGTGATGACTTCTCCGGTAGCACCAATCCAAGTGCCCAACGGCATATCGACGAAATTCTCGAAATTTTCAGTCCCGTCAGCGGAAGCGAACAACTGCACGTGCCCTGAAGAATCACGCAGCTCCCCAAAGGCGATCTTGCCCTGCCGGCGCAGAAGCATTACTCGCCCAGCAACGGAATGGACTGCACCCGTGCTTTCACCAGGCTGGAGATGGCCAAAGCTCCGACGAATATCGGCAGTTGTAGCTGTGCGTGCAAATGAGTACGGGGTTTCAGCCGCCACATTCGGAGGGCCTTCGACGCTGTCAGTCACCTGTTATTCAATCCCTCTAAGAAATGTTCATCTCATAAATAATTCGCAGGCCGTGAAGGGTCAGCCACGGCTCTACTACATCCAGCTCCTTGCAGAACTTAGAAACCGTGCCACTCAGTCCTCCAGTAGCTATCACTGTTGTGCGCTCACCAAGCTCCGCCCTAAAACGCCTGCATAAACCGTCCGCCTGCTCGGCAAATCCAAAAAGTGCCCCTGCCTGTATAGATTCCACGGTTGATTTGCCGATCACGCCTCTAGGTTCGATCAATTCAACCTTTCTTAGCGCCGCTGCGTGGCTGAAAAGCGCGTTAAGCGATATATCTATCCCAGGAACTATTGCCCCGCCAAGATACTCCCGTCTAGCGGACACAGCGTCGAAGGTTGTCGCGGTTCCGAAATCAACGATCAAGCATGGTCCCGGATACAGATCATATGCCGCAACGGCATCGGCAATTCTGTCGGCCCCAACTTCTTTAGGATTGTCGTATAAAATCGACATCCCTGAACGCACCCCAGGGCCCACTACCACTGGATTCACTTGGAACCATCTCTCAACCATATCCCGCATCGTCGTGGTTATCGAAGGCACGGTTGAGGAGATCACTAGGCCGGAAATGGAATTCAGCCGATCCAGACCTCGCATTCCTAATAGCTGGGAAAACAGGAGCGCATACTCATCCGCGGTGCGTCCAGCCACCGTAGCTATCCTGAAATTGTGA
Source organism: Actinomycetota bacterium (assembly GCA_027318945.1). Lineage (GTDB taxonomy): Bacteria > Actinomycetota > Acidimicrobiia > Acidimicrobiales > Acidimicrobiaceae > SCQM01. The sequence goes on from DAHVOF010000242.1 coordinate 1,129, forward strand.
CTTAGCCCCGAATCCGCCTTCCTGTCTGCTGGAGCAGTACATTCCGCGGTCGTAACGCTGTCAGCGTCATAAAGTCCGAATACCGTCTGAGTATTCCCGACATCAATCGCTAGGAGCATTGTCTCAAACCTTCACTAGCAGCTAGGCACCAATATTATCAATAAGTCTTACGCCACCGACTTTTGCGGCGACAAGAAGCCTCACAGGTCCCTCGATCCGCTTAGGCCTTATTAGGGTGCGCGGATCGACCACTAAAGCGTAGTCGAGCACAGCATGATTCGATTTTGCCACGCCGTCTATCTCGCGGACAAGCTCTTGAGACATAAGCGTCTCAATCGCACCTGGATCATTCTCACCCGCTGCTATGGCATCTCTTCCCAAAAAAAGTGAGCGTGAAAGAGCGAGAGCCGCAACGAGCTGTTCCGGATCCAAACGCATATTTCTCGACGATAAGGCAAGGCCCCTCTCGTCTCGTACGATGGGAACGGGTACTATCTCGATGGGAAAGTGGATCTCCTCCACCATTCGCGAAACGATGGCCAGCTGTTGGAAATCCTTTTCCCCGAAATATGCGCGGCACCTTCCCGTGATCGTGAAAAGCTTCGCAACAACGGTGACCACCCCACCAAAGTGACCGGGTCGGGATGCCCCTTCCAGTAGCTCCGAAAGCCGATCAACCTCAAGATGGAAGAGGATAGGCTCGGGATGAATCTCCTGAGATGAGGGCGTGAATACCAGGTCAACGCCAGCCGATCTCAAGAACGCGAGATCGGCCTCCAACGTGCGCGGATACTTTTCCAGATCTTGAAGATTGTCGAACTGGAGAGCGTTTACAAACACCGAGACCACCACTAGGTCGCACTCCTGCTTGGCAACCTTGATCAGCCGCATGTGACCCTCGTGAAGCGCCCCCATAGTCGGTACCAAACCGATCACCCCACCCTCGGCGCGCACCGAATCACAATAGGCTTGGAGCTCCCTAGCCCTTGAAATCTGATCCATAGCCCTCCTTGGCTGGGTCATCGCAAAACGTACACAGCCTAGTTCTTAGCAAATCGTCTCTCCCCAGACCACAACGCCAGGATACACTTCGGCATCGTCGCGATCGATAGCGTCTCCAATGAGACGGCACATCTCAGGATTCAACGTTTGTGCCAAACCAGGATCAAGATCATAAAGCGGAGCTATCACAAACGCCCTTTCATTGCAGCGCGGATGAGGAACGGTCATACCGCCGTCGCGGGATACCATTCCTTCCACAAATACGACATCGACATCTAAGGTCCTGGGTCCGTTCAGTTCGCTTCGCACGCGATTCGCTCTTCGCTCGAGACGTGTCACGAGACTAAGTAGCTGCGAAGGTTCCGGCTCGAAATCCAACTCCACCACGGCATTCAGAAACGGCCCCGAACCCTGTGTAGCATCGACAGGATCGGTCTCATACACCCTGGAGCACCGGACTGATCCGGGAAGGAACTTGACGGCACAACGGAGAAACTCGATTCTGTCGCCGAGATTCGAGCCAAGAGCTAAAAACGTCCTAGCCAAGCGTCCTCCTGATGGTGACACCTGCAAAATTTAGGGGATAGGTGACAGGAGGCAGCATCTTTCTAACTGTAACTTCGACCTCAAGGACCTTATCAATCGCAAGAATGCGGTCAGCGATCTCCTGTGCAAGGGTTTCTATCAAATCAAAGCGTGTGGTAGTCGCAACTTCGATCGCAAGTGAGCCAAGGAGGGAATAATCAACAGTTTGGCTTATCCGGTCGCTTTCCGTCGCCGCGCGGAAATCGCCATACACAGCGATATCGATCTCAAACGGCTGCGGACTATCCTTTTCCACACTAAGAACACCGTGAGATGCCATCACCTTGATTCCATCGAGGAATATGCGATCCATCACGTTGCCATTCTTTTCGAATCACCGTTTTTCCACGTTAGAAGGGTTAGAAGTTCGCGAGTCTCGGCAACATCGTGGACCCTCATCATGGTTGCTCCGTGCATAAAGCACCACGCACATGAGGCTAGCGACGACTCGGTTCGCGCGATGGGCGGAACATCTCTGCCAACTGATGCCTTGGCAATCCGTCCCAGGAATGCCTTGCGCGAAGTTCCCACCAAAACCGGGGATCCGAGCTGCCGCAGCTTGTCAAGACCGGCAAGCAAAGCAAGATTGTGGGCGAAATTCTTCCCGAATCCGATTCCTGGATCGATCCAGACTTCTTCCACCCCGAGAGTCTTTGCCCATTCGATCTTGGCTTTCAAATAGTCGAATACCTCGGAAACTACATCGTCATAGTGCGGATCCCGCTGCATCATCTCAGGGCTACCCTGCATATGCATCGCCACCCACCCGACACCGTATCTCGCGGCCACGCCGGCCAGGCTCGAGCTAATGTCATTTACCAAAGTGGCGCCAGCCTCGACGGCCTTGGAGGCAACAAGTGGCTTAAAAGTATCCACCGACACTCGATAGCTTTTGGACAATTCGCTGATCACCGGTATAACTCGCCGTAATTCCTCTTCTTCTGGCACGGGTGCTGCACCTGGGCGCGAAGATTCTCCACCTACGTCGATGATGTCTGCACCCGATTCAGCCAAGCGGTGTCCATGCTCGATTGCAGCTTTGATACCGAAATACCGCCCGCCATCCGAAAAAGAGTCGGGCGTTACATTGACGATTCCCATGATTCCACGATGACGCCCTAGCGCAGCCTCTGAGAACAGGCGGCTACCGATCGGCATTCCGACCCTTGGTTATCAGGTCCAAAGCTTCAGCCCTCGTGACCCCATCCCTCTGGAATGCGCCACGAACTGCAGAAGTCATGGCTCGGGAACCCACTTTCTTTGAACCGCGCATCGACATGCACAGGTGTTCCGCTTCGACAACTACCAGGACTCCCTTTGGTCGCATCGATTTCTGGATGGCGTTTGCAATTTCAGAGGTAAAGCGTTCCTGTACCTGCAATCTCTTGGAAACTCCGTCCACCAGCCTCGCAATGCCTGAAAGTCCGGCGATCTGGCCCGACTCATTCGGGATGTAGGCCACATGAACATCACCGAAAAATGGAAGCAAATGATGCTCGCATAGGGAGAAGAACGATATATCGCGCAGGAGGACCATCTCCTCGTGACCCGCCGGGAACATGGAGCCTAAGAATCCCTCACTGGGCTGGTTTGTACCGGACAAAAGCTCCTCAAACATCCCCGCAACCCGCAATGGCGTCTCTTTCAGCCCTTCACGGTTCGGGTCCTCTCCCATAGCCTCCAAAAGCTGAGCGACGAGAGACTTAACCCTCTCTCTCTGGAAAATCCTAGGAGACTCCTCTCCCGCTGATTCGATCGCCACACCTGTACCTCTGGCCTTATTGCCTGTATATTGCTATCTGCGAAAGGTTGCGATACTTTTCCGCCAAATCAAGGCCGTATCCAACGACAAACACTCTCGGTATCACAAATCCAGTGTAGGCAATCTCAAGGCCCGCTGGCTGCATGCCATCCTTCACAAGCAGTGCGCAGACCTCTACTGAACTGGCATTTCGAGCCTGCAAATTGCGCACCAGATACGATAGGGTGAGACCGGAATCGATCACGTCCTCAACAATCAGCACGTCCTTGCCCGTTAGGTCGAGATCAAGATCTTTGATTATTCTCACCACTCCTGACGTTTTGGTGGTGACGCCATAGGATGAGACCGCCATGAAATCTATCTCTACCGGAAGATTTATGGCTCTCGCAAGGTCAGCTATAAAAAGTATGGCCCCTTTAAGCACTCCAACCATCAGCAAAGAGCGATTTTGATAGTCACGCGTGATGGAGCGGCCCAGCTCTACGATCTTCGCCTGAATCTCATCCGATGTAAGTAGCACCTCGCCAAATCCAGGATCCGACCCAGCCCAGCTCGCATTTGAAGAATCTTTTGATTGCATGACATGAATCAACTTAGTGCATCGAGACGTTGCGGCGCGAGAAAATGCCAAAGAGAA
>DAHVOF010000258.1 GCA_027318945.1 Actinomycetota bacterium
ATCGCGTTCTTTCCCATCCATGGCCTTGCGGTATGAGCCCTCGTCCCTCTGACCTCTACCCTAACCCTCATCGTTCCCTGGCAACCGGCCTCTATGTGGGCTGCCGTCGGTTCCATGAGCACTGCGACGTCGGCACGAAGCACTTCCGGCATATTGCGCTCAATCTCGAGTAATCCACTGAACTCCGAAGCGACTTCTTCGCACGCGTAGAAAATAAACGTGACGCCAAAGGCAAAATTTCTTGCCTCCTCGGCAAGACCGAGCATCACGGCTAAGCCACCCTTCATATCCGCGCTGCCCAAACCATAGATACGGCCGTCGCGAAGTTGCGAGAGCTCATTTCCATCCGGGGGAACTGTGTCCATGTGACCAGCAACGATAACGGTCCGCGACCGTTCTGGTCCTACTCTTGCAACCACGTTGTTTCCAAATCGCGATATACCTACCCCAGGCACCGCTGAAAGATGCTCAACGACAAAATCCGCCAATGCTGCTTCGCTGTGGGACACAGAGGGTATGTCTACCATGGCCCGACACAGTCCGGCTAAATCATCGCGCATGCGTTGGCCTTCCTTGCCATGGTTTCCCCCGGCAGATCACGTGGCGACACCATGGTCCCTGAGCAGTTCGTTCAAACCTGCCTTGTCATGCCTTTCACCCTCGGTAAGATGTTTTATCAATAATACGCAAGGAAGGCCGAACTCTCCACCCGCAAATCTCCTGGGTCTCGTCGCGCTAATTGCTACTGACCAGGGAGGAATACGTCCTCTGGATATCTCTTTCCCGTCGTCTGCATCTATGACAGGTATAGAAGGGTTCAAAATGACACCGGCCGCCACGACGGCACCTTCCCCAACACGTGCTCCTTCAGTGATCATCGCCCTTGAACCTATGAATGCCTCGTCCTCGATTACTACTGGTGACGCTTGAACCGGCTCAAGTACACCACCGATTCCCACCCCGCCCGATAAATGCACCCGTCGTCCAATCTGCGCGCACGATCCTACAGTCGCCCAGGTATCCACCATCGTGCCGCTACCCACTCGGGCGCCTATATTCACGTAACTAGGCATAAGCGTGACCCCGGCCTCTAAATAGGATCCCCATCTTGCCGAAGCACCAGGCACAACTCGAACCCCATTCGATGCAAAACCTTTCTTTAGAGGCACTCGGTCAGCGAATTCAAAGGGCGACAGCTCGATTGTCCGCATATCGGAAAACCGAAAAAGCATCAGAATCGCATGCTTAAGCCATTCGTTGACGACAACTTCGTCGGTCGACGAATCGATCTCTGCTACCCGTGCTTTCCCTGTATCCAGAAGGTCGATTACATCTCGAATTAGTCGTCGAGCTCCGAGATCAGATGGATCGACCTCACTCCTCCGCTGCCACAACTCTTCGATTTGCATTTCCAAATCGGACATCAGAACCTTTCTTTCCAACCCGCCCTTTGTGCGACCAACTCCAGCTTGCTCATATCGGCCACCATCGCTAACCGCACATAATTCTTTGACCCATCACCGTAAAATTCACCGGGAGACACGAGAATTCCAAGCTTCCTAGCCAGCTCCCCAGCCAACTCAAATCCGTCTTCAGAGCCCGACCTGAACCAAAGGTAAAATCCTCCCCTCGGAGGTGAAACCTCGTAGCCCAACCACCTAAACAGATCAACCATGAACAACAACCTCTCATAGTAAACGTGGCGTTGAAGCTGGACATGAGTGTCGTCGCCAAAAGCTATTGAAGCGGCATGCTGCATGGGCCCCGGAATCATCATGCCTGAATGCTTACGCACTAGGGCCAGGTAATCTACCAGCGAAGCGTCACCCGCGTAAAACCCTACCCGTAGCCCGGCTAGATTTGACCGCTTGGACAGTGAATGGACGGCCACGACATTGTCCGTCCCGTACTTTAAAATGGAATCCGGGTCACGAGACCACGTAAATTCCGAGTAGCACTCGTCCGAAAATACCGGCACACGGCTATCTCCCGCAAATTCACAAAGCTCGCGGAGGTCGTCAAGCTCGCCAGTTGGATTGGAGGGAGAGTTGGACCATAGCATCACGGCTCGTCCGAGATCATCTTCGGAGATCGAATCAAGGCATAGTTTCCCGTCATCATCGATCGGCACCGGGACAGCCCTGCAACCAGCAAGTTCGGCGCCAAAGGCATAAGTAGGATAGGACACTGCCGGATAAAGCACTGTGTCTTTGGACGGGTTGCGCAACTTAAGATACCAGGGTGTGCTGGCAACGAACTCCTTAGTGCCCAAGCAGCTTGCAATGCCCGACATCGGTATGTCCACACCGAACCGGCGCGCCATCCAGTCCTTCATCGCAGATCTTAGTTCCGCAGAACCAACAGACGCTGGATAGCCTCGTTCTGCCTCTGAGGTGGAAAGCGCGTCGACGACCTCTTTTATCGGCGGATCGATTGGCGTGCCCACGCTCAAATCGACCATGCCTCCCGAATGTTCCTTAGCCAGCTCGGCGATAGCGTCCAACCGGTCGTAAGGGTATGGAGGTGGAGAAAATCCTGTAGAAACCTCAGATGACAACCTGTAACTTCTCCAGTGCTAGGCCCAATCTTGCAAATTATCAGCTCAAGCCGACCAGATGATATCAATGCGAAGGCCGAACAATGCCGCCATACCAGCTTAAACCAATGGAGTGCGCTCTCGGGCTAACCAGTTGACTGATATTCACGAAAGACCCCGAGACTTGGTCCTTCGAGACGCGCTTTGACCCTAAAACCTTCTTCTGATTCGCGCTGGAAGATCACTTCGCCCTCGCGATGTAGCATCGCGAGCAGATCGCCGCGATCATAGGGGATCGTCAAGTCCAAGACACTCGCCTGCGCCCGAAGACGCGCTGAAATCGACTCGAGCAGAGAATGCAGCCCCTCACGCTCAGTTGCGGACACAAAAACCGCATCAGGATACCGCAGCTCAAGCTCAGCCAGCTCGGGGTCGTCCAGGCGATCTATCTTGTTGAAGACAACAAGCTCATCCACAGTCCCGGCACCTATTTCCTCCAATACCGCGTGAACCGCCTGCATCCTGCCCTCGATATCGGAGCCAGAACAGTCCACCACGTGACAGAGAAGGTCTGACTCGGCCACCACCTCGAGAGTAGAGCGAAAAGCCTCCACAAGCTGATGGGGAAGCTTCTTGACAAATCCGACAGTATCCGAACAAAGTATTGGCTCACCTCCTGGTAACTCCAGCCGCCGTGTTCTGGGGTCCAGTGTGGCGAATAGCTTATTTGCCACGTGTACATCTGCGTTTGTGAGCGCATTCAAAAGCGTCGACTTTCCCGAATTCGTGTATCCGACAAGCGAGACAGCAGCTAGGCGTGATTTGACTCTGGCCTTTCTCTGCAATTTCCTCGTAGCCGAAAGCTCCCTCAGATCAGCCCTCAATTTTGCAACACGCGCAAGAAGCCGTCGCCTATCCTCCTCCAATTTTGTCTCGCCAGGACCTCTGGTGCCAATTCTGCCCACCTGTTGCGACAGGGACTTGCCCCTCCCGCGCAGCCTAGGCAGCCTGTAAGTCAACAAAGCCAGTTCTACCTGGGTCCTTCCTTCCAAGGTTGAAGCATTCTGCGCAAAAATATCCAGTATTACTGCGGTTCGGTCTATCGCAGTACGGCCGAGAATCTTCTCCAGATTTCGCTGTTGGGCTGGAGTAAGCTCGTCGTCAAACACTACAGTGTCGACATCAAGCGCCTCAGAAAGAGAGTGGATCTCCTCGGCCTTGCCTTTTCCGACGTACGTGGCGGCATCGGGATCATTCCTTCGTTGAATTACTCGTCCAACTACTTCCGCACCTGCAGTGTCCACAAGGAGCGCGAGCTCCTCCAAGGAATCTTCTACCTGAGCCATCCGCGCTGCCTGGAAGACGACGCCGACAAGAATGATCTTTTCCTTGAAAGAGCGATCAATTAGACTCACTTGAAAAGCGCCGCCATAGCTTGGAGCTGTTCAAACGTGATGACAACTTCGCAAATCTTCTGTGCCGGCCCAATTAGGTAGCACTGGCGCTCGGTTATCCGAACCGTCAGATCGCCCCCCGGATTGTGCACCAACACGGTATCGCCCACAAATCCCATCGTATTCGCCACATATGAGCTGGCTGTGCTACCTGTACCGCACGCCTGTGTGACGCCAGCCCCCCTTTCCCACACGCGAAGCGCCATCTCCCGTCCATCATCAGAAGGAATAACCCATTCAACGTTCATGCCTCCCAAAAACTCCGACTCTATCGCTGGACCAAGCGCTGCGACGTCAAGATGCCTGAAAGTCTCCATCGGCATGTTCACTTTAGGGAAAAGCACCAGGTGGGGATTACCGATGTCGACTCTCACTGTGGTATAGAGGATGCCGCCCAAAAGCCTCTCTTGCGATTCGCCCACTTTAGGCAACCCCATTCCTACCGAAATAACAGCCACGGTTTCGCCAAATGGAGGATGCGTTTCAATCTCAATAACGCCTGCGTCAGTGTCGATGGAAAACGGTCCGCGCGGCGCGACGCCAGAATCGATCAATGCCTGAGCCAAACATCTGACACCGTTGCCGCTCATTTCCGCGCGGGAGGAGTCCGAATTATAGAGCGTCATTCGGGCTACGGAAGGTGAGTCGGCCGAGGATGCAGTCACATGGAGAATACCGTCGGCACCTACCCCAACACGCCTGTCTAGAAGCCCGATAATCTCGGAACTAGAAAGGGATACCACACCAGTCATATCCATAAGGACTAGAAAATCATTTCCAAGCCCATGATGCTTAGTTAGCAGAAGCTCTTTTGGCAATGCTGTCAGTCACTTTCCATTCTCGTTTTCATCGGCGATCCTTGGAAGCTCGACAATATCGAAACTAGTTCCATTTTTGCCATTTCGGGAGACGTAAACCAAGCTATTCTTTGATCGCGCCTAAACCATGCAATTTGCCGCCTTGCAAAGCGCCGCGTTCGAACCAGAATTGCCTGCCGGGCCTCTTCGAGTGTGCAGGACCCCCGCACGTATTCAAGAAGTTCTCTGTACCCCAGCGCCTGGCTTGCAGTTCGTGACATGCCTCGCGGATCTTCGGCAATTCTTTTCACCTCCTCGACCCAGCCCGAGTCCAAAGCCTGACCAAGTCTCACACCAATGCTTTCGTATAGTTCTCCGCGCGGCAGATCGATACCCACAGTACAAACCCCGTCGACCATCGTTGCAAAAAGACCGGGTCCATGAAGGGAAAATGGAATTCCAGAGCCAATAGTTACCTCGAGTGCGCGCACTATCCGCCTCGAGTTGTTTGGCTGCATTCTGGCTGCCCCATTTGGGTCGAGTTGAACCAGCTTCGCAAACAATTCGGCGACCCCCTCCTGCGAAGATGCAACCTCCTCCAGTGATGCGCGAAGCACGGGCCATCGTCCGGGAATCTGAAGCCCATCCACTAAAGCTTGGTAGTATAGACCGGTCCCGCCAACGAGCAGAGCTACTCCTCCCCGATTTGAAATTCCTTCTAGTACCATGCGGGCGTCATGCTGAAACTGGGAAACTGAATACTCCTCCCAGGGATCCACAGTGTTTAACATGTGGTATCTAACACCGTTCAAGTCCGCAAGAGACGGCTTTGCCGTGCCCACATCCATGGATCGATATACGGTCATTGAGTCGATGCTGACGAGCTCGAGCCTCTCAAACTTGCGGGCAAGTTCGATAGCGATCCTCGTCTTTCCACACGCCGTCGGCCCCACCAACGCCAATATCGGGCGGCCAGCCACAGCATCTTCAGGCGGCATTTTGCCCTCCCTCATCCGCACCATTGTCGCCACCGAAATCTGGTCCGAAAGAACTGGGGTGCCAAATCATGCCGACCCAACCAGCGCTGCATGCGCAATGACTTCGCGCCGACGAGAATCCATTTTGTAGTCGGGGACGCGTCGGAAACTTAGAGAGCATAAGAGAGACGAGATCACGGGTATGAAAGCACTGTGCGCCCAACGGACCATGAAATCAACCATCCTTGCTACGATCGTACCCGCCGAAAAATGGGCATCGACATATTTTGTTTACGGCATACCGGAACATTTCATACTCGTTGTCCACAAGCAGCTTCGCCGATTTGCAAGCAACATCTCTCACGTCGATACCATCACCAGCGTGCGTCACTCGCCCCCGAGCGATTTCGAAAAAGGTTGATTCAACCCGCCCCCTTTAGCGCAACACCCCCGATTCACCTCAGCCGGCACAAGACCGGGCTCTGGCCAATCTGCGATCCGTGCAGAAAGCTGAGAGATCCCCAAAATTTGCCACTGGCGCTGAAAAATTTCGATCGCTACCATGAATGCGGCTATTGCTAGCCAATTCGGACTTCGAAAAAATACAGATCTTCTCTTCTCTATCAGCGACGAAATTTTGGGATATAGTACTGCGCTTCAACAAATGGGTCCCAATGCCAGGCCAGTGGCCACGGATTTTGCAATGAACACGAAATCCATCCACATGCGCAGGTCGCATAGGAACAAACAATCACTTGCATGCAGAAAGAATCCGCAAGGACAAGTGAGTAGTCTGCCACGTCAATCCGATGCAACGCAGCGCGCCAACGTAAGTCATGAACATCCAGGCAAACGTGTTCGGCTTTGAACGTACGCCCTTGTGCCACAATGCAGGACAATTCATATTGTGGAAACCACTGCTTCAGCTGGCTGTTACATGCAAACGCTTTGGCCTAGGCGTGATCCCGACGATCTCTTCCGCTTCTCCACGAAGATAGTAGGTAGCCGCTGATCCAATTCGAACTTTCGCATACGAACCTGCCCGAAGGGCGCCGTCACCTAATTCCGGCAATCTCCCTGCCGAAAAATGAACCAGCTTGTGCTGCCTGGTTCTGCCCGACCAAAGCTCAGGATTCTTTTTCGATCGTCCCTCCACCAGTACCTCTTCAACAAGTCCCACCCGCTCCTGATGCTTTCGCAGTGCTGACCGATCGATTACCGCCTTCAACCTCTCGAAACGCTCTGAAATAACTTCCTCAGGTAAGAACAGGTCGCTCATCGACGCTGCCTCGGTCCCTGGCCTTGGAGAAAAAACAAATGTATATGCGCCGTCATATTCCGCTTCAGCGGCAACCTCAAGCGTTCGCTCAAAATCCTCATTGCTCTCCCCCGGGAACCCAACGATGATGTCCGTCGTCACAGCTAGGCCGGAAATGGCCCTTCGTGCCAGAGTAAGCTTCTCGAGGTACTTTCTGGAGTCATAGCCTCTGTGCATCCGCGCCAGCACCCTATCGGACCCAGATTGCAAGGGCAAATGCAAGTGCTCACACACCGATTGTGTTTCCGCCATGGCAGCTACCGTCTCCTCTCTCAGATCCTTGGGATGGGGAGAAGTGAAGCGAACTCGGGAAATTCCAGCGACCGAGCCCACCTCCCTTAGAAGATCTGCAAAAAGGGGTCTGGCTTTCCGATCATAGGACCAGTACGGACCGGCAGTAAGGGAGTTCGTGTCACTGGTCCTCCGCAGCGCCAAGGTGATGTCCCGCCCATAGGAGTTAACGTTCTGACCGAGCAAAGTAACCTCAGTCACACCCTGACTAGACAGTCGGCGCACCTCCTGAACAATCTGATCGAAGCTCCGCGAAACTTCCCTCCCACGAACTGACGGAACAATGCAGAAGGAGCAATTGTTGTTGCAGCCCACCTGAATTGTCACCCACGACTGGAAATCGCTCGACCTGACCGCATTTAGT
>DAHVOF010000001.1 GCA_027318945.1 Actinomycetota bacterium
GGGTTCCACATATCTCAACACTCTCGCCAGCCTTGCAAGGTCGGCAATAGCTTCTCAACTGGGTCCGAATGCGAACCAAGCGTTCATAAACAGTGGCACGCAACCTAATGCCTCGAACTTTGCTGGCTGGAATCTCGCTGGGACAGGTCTCGAACTGACGTTTTCCCAGGGAGACGTGGCTCCGATGGCCTCGGGTGTCATTTCAGTAGACATTCCGCTTTCACAGCTGTCGGGCATTGCTATAAATCCTGGTCCGTTGACAAATCCGTAGTTGATGCTATGATTCTGTCGTCGTGAACTGACCCTTAAATGTAAAACGCAATAATTTTTCTGCACCATTTCGTTTGCATTCCATTTCGAGATTTACAAGGAGTTGAAGTTGGCTACATCGGCATTGAGCGTTAGAAAGTCGCGCGTACTCGCGGATCTGGTTGCGGGAAGTGTGGTGCGCGAAATAATTCTCGTAGCGGGGTATGCGGGTTTTATTGGCATCTTCGCGCAAATTAGCGTGCCCCTCGGTTTCACTCCGGTTCCCATTACAGGCCAGACCTTCGCCGTACTTATAGGGGCTGCGGCTCTGGGTTGGACAAGAGCTGGCATGGGAACCCTCCTTTACGCATTTGCTGGACTTGCCGGGGTTCCCTGGTTTGCTGGAGGTACGGGGGGAATTAAGATCGCGTCCAGCCCGTCATTCGGCTACATTGTCGGCTTCTTCGTGTGTTCCGTTCTTGTAGGAATGTTTGCCAAAGCGGGATGGGACCGCAAGGCGGTTGGAACGGCAGCGACGATGATTCTCGGGAACCTCGTGATTTATGCTTTCGGTGTCGTTTGGTTGGCGGTGTCGATTCATGTGGGGCTGTCCAAAGCGATCGCGCTTGGCATGAATCCATTCTTGGCGGGCGATCTGGTCAAGCTTGTTTTGGCCACTGCCCTGCTCCCTGGCGCTTGGTATGGATTAAGCAAGTTCGCAAAGTAGCTTATTCAAGTACCTCGATTCTGGCGGGCGGCTTGGCTGCCCGCTTTTTCTACTGCCAACGATTTAGCGTCCCATGGAGATTGGGCCCGCATAGGATTTCTCGAACATATCGGGCAGCGGCATTGAAGTCACGTTATCGAGAAGGTTGAGATACTCGATCCGCGGCATGGTCGTTGCACCGAGCGATGCGAGATGATCTGTGTTCCATTGGGTGTCGATCAGAATCCCGCCCTGCTCGGCCATCTTGGATGCGAGTGTGGCCAAGGCGGCTTTAGAGGCATCGGTAACGTTGTGGAACATCGACTCGCCGGCGAAGAGGCCTCCAATTGCGACGCCGTAGAGCCCACCTACGAGCTTTGCGACTACGCCATCCTGGCTCCATACTTCGAAGCTGTGAGCCCAGCCGAGCTCATGGAGTTCTAGGTAGGCCGAGATAAATTCTGTGGTGATCCATGATCCGGATCTTTCGGGATTGGCGCAACCTGTGATCACCTCTTCAAACGCGAGATTCATTGAATATGTGAATCTCGCCATGGATTTCTTCAGAGATCTGGAGACTCTGACTGGAACTTCAGGGTTGAGACTCGCGCCTGTCAGGAACACACCTCGCTGAGCAGGGCAAAACCATCCGAGGTGATTTCCATCGAGCGGCATCGGGAAAAGCCCTGAGCTGTAGGCGGCTAGCAGCGTTTGTGGACTGAGGTCTCCACCGTGAAATATCAAGTCACCACGGAAAGCCGATTCGTCCAGTAGTTTCACCAGCTCACCGGCAGTGGGCACAGCGAATCGTGAAACTCCGGGGTCTCTTGATCTGAAACTCATTATTCAAAAATTAGCGTATTCTCGAATATTTTTGTTAGCCTAAGTAACCATGTCGGAACAGCCGATCACTCAAAAGTTAGAAGATTTGAAACGGCGCAAGGCTGAGGCACTTGTAGCCGGATCGCCCCATGCCATTGAACGTCAGCATTCAAAGGGCAAGATGACCGCGCGCGAGCGCATCGGATATCTCCTCGACGAAGGTTCGTTTCAGGAGCTTGACATGCTCGCTCGCCACAGGGCTCACGGAATGGGACTCGAGAAGAACCGTCCCTATACCGATGGGGTGATAACGGGATTCGGAACCATCGACGGTAGAAAGGTTTGCGTATTTTCTCAAGATTTCACCGTCTTCGGGGGCGCTCTCGGCGAAGTGTTTGCTGAAAAGATTCACAAGGTCATGGATCTTGCGGCGTCTGTCGGAGTTCCGATGATTGGTCTTAACGACGGCGCTGGTGCCCGTATTCAAGAAGGGGTTGTGTCCCTGCATTCCTACGGCGGGATTTTTTACCGCAATGTCGCGTCGTCGGGGGTGATACCGCAGATATCGGTGGTGATGGGGCCTTGCGCAGGCGGCGCCGTGTACTCGCCGGCGATGACTGACTTCATCTTCATGGTGAAAGAAAGCAGCCACATGTTCATAACGGGGCCTGACGTCGTGAAGACCGTGACTGGCGAGGACGTTACCCTTGAAGAACTCGGCGGAGCGATGAGTCATGCGTCGAAGAGCGGCGTCGCAACTTTCGTGAGCGAAGATGAGAGAGCATGCCTTGACGAGGTTCGCTACCTTCTCAGCTTTCTTCCATCCAACAATCTTGAAATTCCTCCCAGGGTAGAGCCCTCTGACGATCCCGAAAGGCTTGTTTCAGAGCTCCTGGACCTCATGCCGGCGTCGCCTAACCAGCCATATGACATGAAGAAGGTTATTACGGCAGCCCTGGATGACGGCGAGTACTTCGAATACTTTCCTCACTGGGCCAGGAACATCACCTGCGGTTTTGGGAGGCTCGACGGTTACGTCGTTGGAGTCGTGGGGAACCAGCCGAGCGTACTAGCCGGCGTCCTGGACATTGATTCGTCAGAAAAGGCTGCAAGGTTTGTCCGCACATGCGACGCCTTCAACATTCCGTTGGTCACATTCGTCGACGTACCGGGGTTTATGCCGGGCGTAGACCAGGAGTATGGCGGCATAATCCGCCACGGTGCAAAGCTGTTGTACGCGTATTGCGAGGCCACTGTACCGAGAGTTCAAGTGATCACCAGGAAAGCATATGGCGGCGCTTACGTTGTTATGAACTCAAAGTCCGTTGGCGCAGATTTTGCGTTTGCCTGGCCCAGCGCTGAGCTGGCTGTGATGGGTCCGCAAGGGGCGGTTGAGGTTGTCCACAGGCGAGAACTTGCCCGTTCGGAGGATCCAATCCAGCGGCGGCAGGAGTTGGTAGACGAGTACATCGATCGCTACGCCAATCCCTACATTGCAGCGGAGCGAGGATTTGTCGATGACGTGATCGATCCTGCGGATACGCGTAAGATTCTTATCTCATCACTTGAAATGCTCCGTACAAAGCGCGAGGAGCTGCCTCGCAGGAAACATGGCAACGTCCCACTCTAGGATTTGGAGCAAAGATGGAACTCCCTAACCGCCAACTTGGCGACCATGAGGTGGCCGCTATCGTATCGGCGGCTGTCATAGAGCTGTTGTCCAGCGTGAGCGCACAGGAGAGCAAGATAGAGCAGGACTCGACTTCGTGGAGATTCTCCGGCCGCTGGTGGAACCAGCCCGTGGCTCTTGGTCGCAGGCGCCCAGGAGTTCGCTGAGTTGGGCTTCTAGCTTATTTCCCCAGTCTGCGAGATGTTACCAGCTTGAGCACGTCGCTCATGATCTTGGCTATTTCGAAGTTCTTGGGAGTGTACACTGCGGAGACCCCTTGCGAGATCAGGGCTTCACGATCAGCGTCTGGTATGATGCCACCTACCACGACAATTGCATCGCTTCCGGCGTTCCTCAGTTCATTGACGACCTCGGGGACAAGCTGCAGGTGGCTGCCGGAGAGAATCGATATTCCCACCGCGTCTACGTCTTCGTCCCTGGCGGCTATTGCGATCTCGCGTGGTGTGAGGCGGATCCCCTGGTAGACGACTTCGAATCCTGCGTCTCTAGCTGAGACGGCTATCTGCTCGGCACCATTTGAATGGCCATCTAAACCGGGTTTGGCCACAAGCAGTCGGGGTGGTCCGCCCGGCAGGCTCTTTGCCCTCTCGGCGATCTCTTTTAGCTCTGATCCTCGTTTGCCGACTCCTCCCGCTACGCCGGTCGGGGCTCTGTACTCGCCGAATACCTCTCTAAGAGTTTGAGCCCACTCGCCTGTGGTTCCTCCTGCAAGCGCAAGCTCTATCGTTGGAGCCATGATGTTCACTTTTGGATCTCGCGCCGCCTTTTTGAGCTCCTGAAGAGCATGGTCAACCTTAACCGAATCTCGGCAGCCTCTCCAGGAGATCAAGTCTTCGATCAGCTGCTGCTCTATCTCGGGATCAACTACGAGATGACTTTCCGCGCCTTGCTCCAATAGAGGCGAGGCAGCAGTTTCTTGAAAGACGTTCACTCCGACCACCTTCTGCTCACCGAGCTCGATCCGTCGTGTCCTCTCCGACTGGGAGGCCACTAGGCGTGATTTGAGGAGGTCGATCGAATTGAATATGCCGCCCGAGTCCAGGATCTCCTGCAATTCGCCGCTTGAGCTTTCTATCAGCGCCTGGGTGAGCCCTTCAACGACTTTCGATCCCTCGAAGATGTCGGGATACTCGAGCAGGTCGGTCTCGTAAGCGAGAATCTGCTGTATTCTCAGAGACCACTGCTGGTCCCACGGCCTGGGTAGTCCGAGAGCCTCGTTCCATGCGGGGAGTTGGAGCGCGCGCGCCCTTGCATCCCGGGACAGAGTTACTCCGAGGGCTTCGAGGACTATTCGGGTTACATTGTTCTCCGGCTGCTGTTCTGTCAATCCCAGCGAATTGACCTGAACCCCGTATCGGAACCTCCTCAGCTTGTAGTTCTCGACACCGTAGCGATCTTTGGTGATGTGGTCCCACAGCATGGTGAATGCTCTCATCTTGGAGATCTCCTCGATGAAGCGAATACCGGAATTCACGAAGAATGATATCCTCCCGACGACCTCAGGAAACAGAGAATCAGGAATCTGGCCGGATTCCTTTACGGCATCAAGCACTCCTATGGCTGTAGCCAACGAGTAAGCGATTTCCTGGGTCGGTGTCGCCCCAGCTTCCTGAAGGTGGTACGAGCACACGTTAATGGGGTTCCACTTGGGAAGCTCTTTGACCGTATAGGCGATCATGTCGACGATGAGCCTTCTGGAGTGCTCCGGAGGGAATATGTAAGTGCCTCTCGACAAGTACTCCTTCACTATGTCGTTTTGAGTGGTTCCCGACAGCGCGGAAATGTCAACCCCCTGCTCCATGGCGTTCGCGATGTAAAGGCCCAGCAGCCAAGGCGCCGTGGCGTTGATGGTCATGGAGGTGTTCATCTTGTCCGAGGGTATGCCATCCATGAGCTCACGCATATGGCCCAGATGCGCGACAGGCACACCCACTTTCCCGACCTCGCCCTTGGCAAGAGGCGAGTCGGGGTCGTACCCTATTTGCGTGGGCAAATCGAATGCTATTGAAAGTCCAGTCTGGCCTTTGGATAAGTTGCTCCGGTAAAGCTCGTTAGAGGCCTTCGCTGTCGAATGGCCGGAATAGGTTCTCATGACCCACGGCCTGTCCTTGGCTGGAAGGCCTGATTCGCTAACTTTTTCTTTATCGGAGGGCGT
Organism: Actinomycetota bacterium; assembly: GCA_027318945.1. Classification (GTDB taxonomy): domain Bacteria; phylum Actinomycetota; class Acidimicrobiia; order Acidimicrobiales; family Acidimicrobiaceae; genus SCQM01. The sequence continues at coordinate 5,623 of DAHVOF010000001.1, forward strand.
CATAAGCTTCCTTGCGCATTCAATTAGCAGTGCTTCATGTTCTAAACCGGATGCCGCCCTGCCTGGCTGCGGTGCAAACGGCTGTCTTGGTAGATTACCGCAAGGCGCATTCAACTTGCTAACCGGGCAGCGTTGAAGTCGAAGCCAATAAAGAGTCATGAGCCTTTCCCGAGGAGGGAATCTTGAATCGTGCCGCCATCAATGAGGAAGTATGAAGCTAAAGAGCCTGAGGAAGATCTGTCCACGTGTCTCGAAGGACAGCACCCTGTGATCGGCGATTCATTTCAGGTAGTCCTCTTAATGGCAAGATTATGCGCCGTACGAGTAGAAACCCGATCCGCTCTTTCTGCCGAGCTTGCGAGCCGCGACCATCCTTTTAAGCAAAGGAGCTGGCGAGAAGCTTGGATCACCGAATTCCCCGTGCAGTGAATTGAGAATTGACAGTGCTGTGTCCAACCCAACCATGTCTAGTAGCGCAAACGGGCCCATGGGGAAGCCGCACGCGCCCTTCATGGCATTGTCGATGCCCTCCTTGGTGCCGACGTGCTGCTCCAGCATTTTGACCGCATTGTTCAGATAAGGGAAGAGCAGGGCATTGACAATGAATCCCGCCCGGTCCTGCACTTCGACCGGCTCTTTGCCACAGGAGATGGCAAAGCGGGTTGCCTTCAAGATCGTGTCGTCAGAAGTCAGCAGAGTTCTGACAATCTCGACGAGCTTCATCAGGGGCGCCGGATTGAAAAAATGGATCCCGCAGATCTTGTCGGGCCTGTTTGTCGCCGCGGCAAGTTCGGTAATAGGGAGCGTTGATGTGTTGGAGGCGATGATGGCCGATGGTTTGCACACGTTGTCAAGGTCGCTGATAATTCGGGATTTGATCGAAAAGTCTTCTATCACAGTCTCGACAACCATGTCGCATCCAGCCAGATCTGAGATCTCGCTTGTTGCTGTGAGCCTCTCGATCTGCTCCTCGACGAGGGCTGGAGTCGCCTTGCCTCGCTCCATATTCCTGTTGAGCGAGTTTTGGACGGCTTCTGCCATTGCACGGGCGCTGTCCGCG
>DAHVOF010000002.1 GCA_027318945.1 Actinomycetota bacterium
ACTCGTGCAAGAGGCCCAGATACATCTGCATCTGGTCCGGTTCCGGAAGTCCCGACGGGCCGAAGACATCGGTAGTCAGCACGCAGCGCGCCGGTCCGATCTTATCGATCCACTCGACCACCTTCTTCGGGGTTATGCGCTGGGACTTCGGGAGCATCCCGTGCAGTGTCCACTCAATGTAGGCTCCGCATCGTGCGGCTTCCATAATCTGCTCGTCGCTGGCGCCTACTGAGCGGCTGTCCGGATGGGTCATGACCAGCCTCCTGAAGTCTATTCGGTCTGCTTCTCGCGCGAGCGCAACGCATTCCTCTCCTGAAACGTGACCAGTTGATATGACAATCTCCGCGTCGCGTGCCACCTTGAGAACGTCGCGGGCTTCAGCTGTCAGAGAACCGGTCACGTCGAGGACTGAAAGCCCGTGTTTCATAAAACGTTCGAGCGATGGCAGCTCCTTTCGTACTGTTCTCGAGAAGCCGTTATTCGCGAGATCGTTTGCCGAAGTCCAGGTAGGGAAAAAAGCCGCTTCGCATCCCTGGAGAATCGCAGCTTCGAGCACCCCTGGATCGATACCGCCAACGATGGAGTTCATAACTATGCTTGGTACCACTCTGATCCCGTCCACGTGCTGGCGGATATGGTAAACGCGGTCCATCGTAGGCCATATGTGTGACTTGAGGAGATATCCTGCCATCCCCTTTTCTTTGGCGTATTGTGCCTGTTCTAAGTCGTCGAGAGCCATGCCGAGACCTAGGTGTATCTCAGGAAACCCGTGGGTATGGAGGTCGAAGCTTCCTACCAACAGCTCCTTGCTCAACTGCTCCATGATTTCCTTTCAGAATGTTGCCGGGTCCCAGATCGTCGACAATGAGGGCGCACGTGCCGGATATCGGGATCGATTAGAAGCCCTAGCACTTCCGGTTTCAAACTGATGCTAGCAAGAAACACCGGACCGAAAATGCTAATTGGGATTCGAAAATCTCGGAATTGGGCTTGCCTCGGAATCATCCAACCTCAAGAGAATACACCTGGCTCTCACCTTGTGCACGGGTAGGATTTCATTCCCGGGAGTATCTTCTCCTCGAATAGAGGTTTCTTTCAGCAGTTCAAATGTTCGATCAAGGAGCGCTGTGCAAAAAGATCCTTGGAGGGCGAAGGTATTAGCAAACAATACTTGTGAATATTTTTCGGCAAGGCTCAGAGTCTATTGACACCGAAATATCCAGGTGATAAAAACGGTGTTTTACAGCAAAGCTCAGGGGGCGTGCCCAAACAGGGCAACATCTTTTGTTGATCTCTTTTATCTGTGTCAAACAATTTTGGAAGGACGGTAACAAGGTGTCCGCATCTTTGCGTCCCAAAATCAGGGGACGTTTCAGGAAGATCTCATTGCTCGCGTCGCTTGGCGCAATGGCGGCGAGTGCACTGGCGGCTTGCGGGTCGTCTTCTACTTCAGCGTCAACGACCACAACGAAATCATCGGCTAGTTCAGGCTCGGTGAGCAAAGCGCCCAGCGGAAGTCCAGTGGTGATTCACGCGATACTTTCTGAAACCGGGCAGGGTGGATTCTTGGGAAGCCGTCAAGCCAAGGGTCTCCAGATCCTGGCCAAAGAAGTCAATGCTTCGGGAGGTATTGACGGCCATCCGGTGCAAATGGATATTCTCGACAATCAAACCAGTCCGTCGACTGCTGTTTCACTTGCCACGCCCTTGATAGCTCAGAACGTTCCGTTCATTCTGAATGGTTCCATAGGCGCGGTTGACAAGGCTGTGGATGCACTTGCCACTCCGAGCGGACCGCTTATTTACGATCTCTCACCTGTCGAGCATCCACCTGCAGGGAGCAAGATCTTTTCGGCTGGTTTTTCGCTCTCTCTTGAGATCCAGTCCGACTTGACCTACTTCAAGTCGAAGGGATATACCAAGATAGCTGCGCTAACCTCCACTGACGCCAGCGGCGTCGCTGGTTTTTCGACCCTCCAGCAGGTCATGGCGGAGCCGCAGTTCTCCTCGTTGCACCTGATCTCGCATCAGACCTTTGGTGACAGCGATGTGAGCGTCACGACCCAGCTATCCGTAATCAAGGCCGCCAAGCCCCAAGCCATGATCACATGGGCCACTGGTACCCCGCTCGGAACGATCCTGCAAGGAATGTCGTCCCTGGGCATGAACAACTTGCCCACGACTGCGGACTCCGGCAACGGCTCCTTTGCGGAGATGAAGCAGTACTCGACGATAGTTCCAAAGGATCTCTATATTGCCATCGGATCGCTGACTGTTCCAGCCAGCCAACTACCAGCCGGCCCGGTGCAATCAGCCGTGGCGAGCTTCCAGTCAGCAGTATCGGAGGCAGGCGGAACTCCAGGTCTTGGCTGGGGCCTTGCTTGGGATCCTGCAAGCCTACTCATAGGCGCATTGAAGAAACTGGGGCCGAACGCTACCTCGGATCAGATCCTTAACTACATGGAGAATCTCCACAACGTTCCTGGCGTCATAGGGCTTTACAACACCAGCGCGAGCAACCATAGAGGCCTGACTACGAGCGCTGTTTACCTGGCGTCATGGGACGGTTCGAAGTTTGTCCCGGTAACAGGTCCTGGAGGTGTTCCTAGCTCATCCTCAGGAGGCTAGGGGTTCGGAAAGAAAGCCTCACGAATATGTGAAAAGGAGATCGGGCGTCAAGGGGTACAAGAATAAATCTCCTCACGAAAAGGCAGGATTTCTATCGATCGATAAGCGGCCCTACGCGTTTAAGTGGGGATTACGCGTTCTGATCCGTGGCGGAGATGGACGTTTAGGCCAGCTGACTCCACCGGTATAAAGCAGAACTCTGAGCCGATAATTCTCGAAGGATTTGAATCCATGGCCACAACGCTTCACCTTTTTCACACATAGGTTGAGTCCTTCAGTCGGACCATTGGATGCGCCAGTCAAATGATGGTTCAAAATCTCATTGCGCCAGCGCTTGAGTGTTCGTCCCAAGGATCTGATCTCTGGGACCTTGTCCTCAAGACAGCCGGTTATCGCCTTGTCCAGTAACACTTCTGCTTGTATTGGATCATCAGTCAGATATATGTCCCGTACCGATTCCTTGGCCAACCAGGCGCCGTGTACCTCGTTATTTGGGTCTCCAATCCTAAGACCAAGAAGTAGTCTTTCGTTGCCAGGTTCATTCAACCTCTCAGCTCCACTCAGCAAGAGCTTTCTGATACTAAAGAGTGGATCGCTCTTCCTGCCTCTGTGTCCAAGGGTCTCCCTCTGGACTCTGCGGCGAACCTTGTCCAATGCCCGGTTGGCCACTTGTGTCACGTGGAATGGATCTGCCACCCTGATTGCGTGATCAAGATATGGACTGAGTCCTGCACGATATGATTCGGCAAGATCTGTTGCCACGACTGCGATTTCACCCAGCCACCCTGGATCGGCATTCTTGCACCAGGAGCGCAGGCTAGCAGCACTGTTTCCCTCTACCATGTCGATAATTATCCGATGATCTAGGTCCACAAGTCCAGTGGCATAAAGCGTCGGGTGCTTTTTGGTGGCTTTGAGAAACGATGTCTCGTCAATACCAAGGGCGGTCACTTTTCCCACCCTCTGGGGATCATCTGTAAGGGGTGTTCCGTGGAACTTTACAGCGTCCATTACAGTCCACCAGCAAACCCCGAGTTCTTTGGCTACACCAGATACAGGTCTGGCCAGCTCGCCCACTTGCCTTGTTGCTTCTATCCCACAACGATTGGTCAGAAGTCCTCTAGGGGGTACGTGTTCTGTAGTTTCAGTCCAAGTCTTTGCCTCACAATCGCTATCGCTGCATCTCCACCTTCGTTTCATCCAGACAAGTCGTGCAGGTCTTCCAAAACAGGGAAGATCTCTGATGTCGACTCGCATCCTGTCTTTGGCTTGTGCTCTTACGCCACATGTTGGACAGCCAACGACAGTACTTCTTGTCTCGATATTTATTATCAGCTCGTCTCGGGTCTCATGGACCCCAAGTATTTGGAACCC